>CAYYGF010000093.1:0-8176 GCA_964471315.1 uncultured Oscillospiraceae bacterium
ACTGGCGCAAAAGATCCGCTGAGATCCGCAGACGCAATTGTGCGGTGTTGCCCTATAGGCCTTGGGCCTTTTCGCGGCAGAAAGCGGCATGGTTTCCGCCATGCCGCTTGCATACTTCCCGATTTTGGCGCGTTACTGCACCTCCACCACCCGGATGTCGTCCAGTGTATAGTCGGACTGGGCCATGACAATGTCTGCGATTACTGCCACGTCCGCCGGCTGTAAGCCGCCCTCCGGAGAAGCCACCGCTACGGAGATTCCTTCTCCGGACATATAGGCCACGCAGTCGGCATAGCCCTTCGCGATTACCAGGCTTTCAATTTGGGCCTCGCTCAGGGCCGTCTGGACGATGTCCTCCAGCTCCATGGCGGACTCCACCTCTTTGCTGCCGCCCTCTCCGCTGTAAGCCATGGCTTCCTGCAGCAGGTTCACCGCGCTGTCCCGAGCCTGCTGGCGGGACAGCCGCACCGCCGCAAAATAATCAGAGGCGGTGGTGGAAACATCTTCCCCGGCGGCAATGGCGGCCATGTCCTCGCTGAGGGCCAGGGTATCGTCTGACATCACCTTTTCCGTATCCAGGGTGTCGGTCAGCGTCGCGGCGGTTTTATCCTCGGTATAGAGCCAATTGACATAAATTCCGGCGCAAACCGTTACCAATACCGCTGCGGCTACCAGGTTTTTCTTCCAAACTTTCATAAAAATGCCTCCCATTCATTTCATTTTCAAAACGGTTATACAATCGGAGCGCAAGCCGGTCACGCTTTTCACGGCCTCCACAATGGCGAGCTTTACCTGGGCGTTGTCGCCGCCCTGGCACAGGACGATGGCGCCCCGATAGGTCGCCGGGATCACCTGGCGGATCAGTCCGGCCTGCGTCCGGTCGGTAAGGGTGGTCAGAACCGTATCCCGATGGATATTGCTGCTGGCTTCTCCGGTGGAAATATCCTCGTCGGTTTGATAAACCGTTTCTTCTCCCGTGGCTATGGTCAGAAGCACCTTCACATTTCCGGCCCCTGCGATTTGGCTGAGAATGGCGGAAAGGTCATCCTGCAAGTTTGGCTCGCTTGTTGGGAGGGGGTTTTCCGGCTGGGAGGATGTCGCCTGCCGCTGGGGCAGCGTCAAAAGAAGAAGCCCTGCCAGTACCGCCGCCAGCAGAAAACGGTATTTTTTGGCGAACTCCAAAACCGTTTTTTTCCAGGCTACCCGATCCATACCTGATTCTCCTTTGCGATTCCCAGATCTTTTTCCAGGATTTCCATCAACTGTCCCTTGACATAAGGGGAAACCTGCCCATGAAGCACAGCCCGCTCCGGAATGGGTGTTCCTTCCCGACAGATCGTGATATCTGTTTCCAGATTCACATTCAGCGCGGCGGCTTTGTCCAAGATATATGCTTCCGCTTTGCTTTTTATGATATCCGCCTGGGCTGACCGGGCAAATTCTTCGCCTTGGGCGACGCAGCTTTGCGCTTCTTCCTGGTAGGGAACGGATTCCTGGAGCCATTTGTCCAGATCCAGCCCGACCAGCGGCTTGAGGGCGGTGACACTCAGAAAGACACAGCATAGCAGCTTGGTCAGCTCCTTAACCTTGGTTTGCGCCGTCAAACCCATGAGCACGCTGCACAGCAAGGAGGCGGTTACGACGGAAAGAACGTATTGCCGCAAAAAAGCCACTACCCCACCCCCTTCATAAAGCAAACGGTGCTGATCAGCAATAGCAGGCAGACAGCGCCGGTCATAGCCAGCAGCAGCCCCATGGCGGTGGAAAAATCCTCAATCAGCGACGCTGCGCTGTGACCGCCAAAAACGGCACAGATTGCCGCGGTGGCTTTGAAGAGCAGGTATTGGATCCCGATGCGCAGAAACGGCTCCAGAAACAATGTCAGCAGGGCCAGAATGCCATAGATACCGGCGGCGCTTTTCAGCACGCCGACACTGACCAGCACCGCCTCGGAGGCATCGGAAAGAATGCCGCCGACTACGGGAATGACAGAGGAAATGGTGACCTTGGTGGTTTTCAGCGCCGCCGCGTCGGTACTGCCGCTGACGACACCGGTGATGCTCATATAGGTGGTAAATACGGTCAATATGGTTTTTAAGCTCCAGCTGATGGCATTTTTCAGAAAATCCCGCATTCTTTTCAGCAAGTCCTCCCCAATCGCGCTGTTGGCTGTGGAAAGGGCCAGAAACAGATACACCATCGGAATCAGAAGTCCCGATATCAAACTGCTCAGCGCCGCGTCAAACAGGGCGGTTCCGGTATACAGCGCGGCGGAGGTGGTGATTCCGCCTTGAGCCGCCATGGCGGAGGTCATCACGGGATACAGCAGCTTTCCGTAATCGCTGAGCTGCCGGACGGTATCCGCCCCTAACCGGATCATGGCGTTGGTATTGAGCAGCAGTGTGGTGGCGATGCACACCGTGCCTGCCAGATTGGTTACGGACTGGATGCATCCGGGAAAGGTACGCAGCACAGAGGACAGCATGACAGCCGCCATTACGGACAGGCAGGATCTACATCCCTCTGCCAGATGCGGACGCAGCTGGAACAGCGTGGAATGTACCAGTTCCCACAGCCCCTCCCCGAAGGAATCCGTGTGCTCCGGCATCCGTTCCGCCGCTGCCTGGGGAATTTGGGGCGCGGTGATTTCCGCAGCGGACGCCTGGGGAGCCAGGCATAGCAGAATCAGAAGCGCCCAGATGACTTTTTTCATACTTGATTCAAAATCTCCTGTATCAGAGTCAAAAAAGCCCGAAAAACCGGGATTGCCAGAAACAAAATCCACGCGGAGGCCAGCAGCTGTACGGTTTTTCCCAGAGAGGATTTTCCGGCATCCGCGCACAGAAGTCCCACCAATTCCGCAATCAGACCGATGCCTACAGCCTTGATCAGAATCTTCAGAAGCTCTCCCGAAAGATCCCCCAAGGCCTTTAGTTCCCACAGCAGATCAAACACTGGCTCCAGGTAGGCAAAGGCCGCTGCCGCTCCCATACAGCTGACAGCCAGAAGCAGCAGTGTGGATATGTCTTTTTCCGTTTTTTCCAGCGTGGGGAGCAGAACCAATGCCAGCAGCACCGCCGCGGCGGCTTTCCAGAATCCTTCCATCAGAATTCAAACAGGGTCTTGACCAGATCAAACAGGTCGGCGATTTTCTGGGCAAGAATCATCAGAACCACCACCAAACCGGCTAGACTGGTCATGGTGGCCTGCTCCTCCCGGCCTGAGCGAGTCAAAACCTGATTTAGGATCGATACGATGATGCCGATGGCGGCAATCTTGAAAATCAAATCAATATCCATAGTTAAAAGAACAAAATGACAAGGGCCGCTCCGGCGCACAGTCCCAGGGTTCGGTAGCTGCGCAGGCGAACCTCCCTGTCCTTTTCCAGACGGCGGCGCTGTTCCCGGCAGGCGGCTTTGACAGCCTGGATGTCCTGCAATTGTCCCGGTAGATCAAATCTGCCCAGTCCCCTGCCCAATTGCACCAGCAGGCGGCGGCATGTGGGAGAAAGGCCAGGGCTACTCTGAATCGCCGCGCGCATACAGCTGGCGGCGTCCGGCAGGGTCTGGTTTTCCAGCTCCCCGGCCAGGCTTTGCAGCACCTCACCGATGGCGCCGCCGGCTTCTATGCCTGCTTGGCGGCAAAGCTGCGGCAGCGGGGTCAAACGGTATTGCAGCTCACAGTGCATATATTGCAGTGCCCGAAGCAGCTGACGCAGCCGCTGTTCCTCCCGGCAACTGGCGGCGGCCAGAGCAAAGCCAAAGCCGCCACAACCGGTTATGACCAAGATGGTTCCAATCCATTTGTAAATCATGGTGTCATCCTTTCCGCGTAATAGGTTTTGTCCGGCTTCAATACCACCAGTGTGTCAAAAACCCGATGCTGAATCAGCTCCCGGTAAACGCTGCGGCTCTGGAAATCCTTGGCAGAACCAGCATGGGCAGTGGCCAGCAGCCGCACGCCGCAGTTGGCGGCCTGGAGCAGAGCCTGGCAGTCGGCTTCCGCTGTGATCTCATCCACGGCAACGCAGTCAGGACGCATGGTGCGCAGCAGAATTTCGATACCCCTGGACTTGGGACAACCGGTGAGAATGTCCATCCGTTTGCCCCGGGAAAATCCCTCGGGGAACAGCTCCCCCCGTTCGTCAACCACACTGACCGTCTCTTTTTCCGCAATCCGGCGGGAAAGGCAGCGCAGCAGGGTGGTTTTTCCCCAGCCCGGCGCGCCGATAATCAAAAGATTGCCAGGCAGTCCGTCGGCATCGCGCCCCCAGTCCGGAAAATCCCGGGCGATCCGGATGCATAGAAACCGAATTTCCCGCATCGTGGTGATCGTTCCCTGTTTGCAGACCGCTTCGCCGCAGATGCCGATGCGGTGGCCCCCCGGCGCGGTCAAGTATCCCTGGGCGATGGTGGCAGCTGCCCAGGGAGAATAGCGGCTGGCGGCATTGATGACAAAGTCCACGTCCTCCCGGGTGACCGGCTCAGCCAGATACCGGTTTTCCCGGCCAAGCACCAGCTCCGGCGGCGCGCCGATTCGCAGCCGCAGTTCCTGCAGGCGGTCTTTTCCCAGCGTGTTCACCTCCCGGCGCAGCCGGGGCGGAAGAATTGCCAACAGCTCTTTCCACGCGCACATCATTCGCATCACTCCTGGGAAAGACTATGCGTGTCCCGCCTCCCATAGTACCGAAAAAAACCGGCAGCCAAATTGCTGCCGGTTTTGGTTAACGCTTGTTTTTTTTGTAAAGAATGTTCAATCCCTTTAGAAGCAGGTTCTTTTCCAGAATGATTTGGTGCTTGCACAACGGGGTGATAAACTGTGCCAGGCCGCCTGTGGCAATCAAGGTGGACTTGTGGCCCAATTCCTCCTCAATCCGGTCTATCAGACCGTCCAGCATGGCGGCAGTGCCATACATCATGCCGCTGCGCATGCAGTCCACGGTGTTCTTGCCGATCACCTGCTTGGGCTTGTCCAGGCTGATGCCAGGCAGCTGAGCCGTTCGGCTGGTCAACGCATCCAGAGAAACGCGCACACCTGGGAAAATGATGCCGCCCAGGTACACATTGTCCGGCTCCACCACTTCCATTGTGGTGGCCGTTCCCAAATCCATCAAAATCAGCGGTGCAGAATATTCCGCCAGGGCGGCCACGGCGATGACGATCCGGTCGCTGCCCACTTGACTGGGAACATCCATGTGGATGTTCAGACCGGTTTTCAGTCCCGGCCCGACCACCATGGGCTGCTTTCCAATGACCTTGATAACGCCGGTGCGCACGGAGTTGAATACCGGCGGAACAACAGAGGAAATGATACAGTCGTCGATGTCCGCAACCTGAACGCCATAGGCTTCCATCATATTTTTGATTTCCACGCCGTATTGGTCGGAGGTCCGAAGGTGGTCTGTGGCGATCCGGGCTTTGAAAAGGATTTTGTCGTTTTCGATACAGCCGATCACCAGGTTGGTGTTTCCGATATCAATGGCAAGCAGCATGGTGGTACCTCCTCAGCGTTTCTTCATTTGGGCCATCAGATGCAGCAGGGCTTTTCCGATGATCGTAACCAGAATTGCCGCCGCGATAGCCTCCGGGATTCCAGAAGCGGTAACGGTGCCCATGACCAGGCCGAACACCGCGGTAACAGCCACATTCTTCGCTGCCGCGTACTGCTGGGCCAGCAGCACATAGATGCTGCCCATGACCAGGAGCGTATGGCAAATGGTGGACACTGCCGCTGTGATGGGCAGAGCAATGTAATCCTGCTTGATGCATTTGTGGAGCAGTCTCCACAGCCACCCGGCAATGACCCCCAAAAGAATCCGGCAACCCAGGGCAATCCACAGACTTTTTACCGCGCCAATCAGCCCCTCATTGCTCATGAACGGGGAAAAGGCAAAGGCCAGAAGTCCGGGGCTTGTGGTGTTGACCCAGATGGAGCACAATCCGAACACGCCACCCAAGACGGCGCCAGCGCTGGGGCCTAGCAATATCGCGCCCAGAATCACCGGGATGTGCATGGTTGTGGCCTTGATCATAGGCAGGGGGATAAATCCAATCCCTGTCATACCCATGACCAGCAGGACACCGCAAAGCATGGCGAGTGTCGCCAGATAGCGGGTATCCACCTTCGTTTTCTTCATACAAAATACCTCCTGCTGCCGTTCCTTTTTTAGGATACAGCGCAAATTTGGGAGCCAAAACTCCAGGGGCTATTATAGCAGGAGGAAAACCAAATTACAAGTCAAAATCCGGGCTTTACAGTTTCCGAAAAATTGACTATAATAACGAAAAAGAAGCAGGAGGCAAGGTTATGCTGAAAGGAAAAACCATTCTTCTGGGAGTCACCGGCGGGATCGCCGCTTATAAGGCAGCGGCGCTGGCATCGGCACTGGTGAAGCAGCACGCCGCCGTGGAGGTGGTCATGACCCGGAACGCGACCCAGTTTGTCACACCCTTAACCTTTGAACAGCTTACCGGTCGGAAAACCATGGTGGATACCTTTGACCGGAATTTTACCCATCAGGTGGAGCACATTTCTCTTGCCCAGCGGACGGATCTGGTGATCATCGCCCCGGCCACCGCCAATGTCTGCGCAAAATTAGCCAATGGACTGGCGGACGATATGCTGACCACCACGGTGCTGGCCTGCCGCTGCCCCAAGCTCATCGCCCCGGCCATGAATACCAACATGTATGAAAATCCCGTGACGCAAGACAACCTGGAGCGCCTGCGCCGCTATGGCTGGGAGGTGATTGAACCGGCCAGCGGCCGTCTGGCCTGTGGTGCCGAGGGCAAGGGAAAGCTGCCGGAGCCGGAGACGCTGGTGGAGTACATTTTGCGCAGAATTGCCCTGCCCCAGGATCTGGCCGGGAAAAAGGTGCTGGTTACTGCCGGCCCTACCCAGGAGCGTCTGGATCCGGTGCGGTATCTGACCAATCACTCCACAGGGAAGATGGGTTATGCCCTGGCAAAAATGGCCATGCTCCGGGGGGCGGAGGTTACGTTGGTTTCTGGCCCCACCGCCATTGCCCCGCCGCCGTTTGTCAAGCTGGTGAAGGTCATCTCTGCCCAGGATATGTTTGAGGCAGTGGCGGCTAACGCCCCGCAGTCGGATTTTATTTTCAAGGCTGCTGCCGTGGCGGATTATACCCCAGCCGAATACCAGGATGACAAGATCAAGAAACAGGACGGCAGCATGGTCATTCCCCTCAAGCGAACCCAGGACATTCTGAAATACCTGGGCGAGCACCGGACACCCGGGCAGGTCATCTGCGGTTTCTCCATGGAGACCCGGGACATGCTGGAAAACAGCCGAAAAAAGCTGGACAGCAAGCATGTGGACATGATCTGCGCCAACAATCTGAAGGTCGCCGGTGCGGGCTTCGGTGTGGACACCAACATCATCACGGTTATCACCCGGGATGCGGCGGTGGAGCTTCCTCTGCAATCCAAGGAATCCGCAGCCAACGCGATTCTGGATCAAGCGATGGCGCTGGGTAACTAAAAAAACACACACGGTGCTGTCTCACAAAAGTAAAATTGCACAAATAAAGAAACTGTCATTCCGAGCCAGTGTGCTTCAGTGGCGTGGGAATCCCCCGGTTGAATGGAAATGCCATCCGATACGCATCCAAAAAGTTGGGGGATTGCCACACCCGTGACATCGGTCACTGGTTCGCAATGACAGTTATTCTTTTCTTTTGTGCAGTTCGACGAAACAGTTTCTTAGTGAGACAGACCTGTGTATTTCCTTTCCTATCTATTGGTATTTCCTGGAATAATCGTATGGATGCAAGCGCTTACTTTTTCCGCAATTTGTCCAGGCAGAACGCAAGTCCCAGGCCGGAAACCACGAGCGCCATGGCGGCGAAGATGGGCGCCGGATGCTGTCCGGTGGGAGGCGGTTCGTCGGACGGGATGGGCTGGATCAAGGGGCTGACCTGAATGGAGCGGCTATCGTCCATGGGAAGGGTGACCAGAAACGGCCTAAAGGAATAGAATCCATCCATTGGCTCGGTTTGAATCAGAAGATACAACCCGTCCGGCAGCTTGGAGAATTCCGCACTGCCATCGGCATCCAGAAGACGGGTGGTGCCGTTATCTCCCGTCATCTGGGTCAGCCACTGGGCAAGGTACGGAGAATTGGCGTCGTCTTTCCTTACAAGGCCTCCGCCAAATTC
>CAYYGF010000094.1:0-8140 GCA_964471315.1 uncultured Oscillospiraceae bacterium
GGGCCTCCACGCCCTGGCTGGCGTCCACCACCAGCACCGCGCCCTCGCAGGCGGCAAGAGAACGGGAAACCTCGTAGTTAAAGTCCACATGGCCCGGAGTGTCGATCAGGTTCAGATCGTAGACCTGGCCGTCGTCGGCGGTGTAATTTAGCTGGACGGCGGTGGCCTTGATGGTAATGCCCCGCTCCCGCTCCAGCTCCATGGAGTCCAGCAGCTGCTCGGCCCGGGTTCGCTGGTCGATGGCGTTGCACTGCTCCATCAGCCGGTCTGCCAATGTGGATTTGCCGTGGTCAATGTGGGCGATAATGGAAAAATTGCGGATTTTGGAAAGATCGGTCATACGGTACACCTCAAAAAGCTTGGCATTGCTCCCGCGCCGGGCAGGCAAACGGACATACAATCGCATTTTCCCAATTATACCGAATTTTTCCCAAAAAGTAAACTGTATGTTTTCCCGAAATTGGGGGAAAACTGTCCGCGAGGTAGAAAAAATTCGGAAAAACTTTTTCCAGAGGAAAAAATTCTGTAAAATCCCCTTGCCGTCATGGGAAAAAGGCGGTATAGTTTAACAGCATGAGATTTTTACAGAGAAACCGACAAAGAGGGGAAGCACCATGAGCACAACGAAGAAAACGACGAAGGGCAACCTGGACGATGTCCACGCCGCGCTGCAGTCCCTAATCGCCCAAGGCAAGAAGGACGGCATGATCCGCGCCTCTGACCTGAACGCCCAGCTGGAAAAGATGCAGCTCACGCCGGAAAAGATCGAGGAGATTTATGACCGCTTTGAGGCCATGAACATCCAGATCGTCACCGCCGACCTGGAGCTGGATCTGGGGGACGACGACTTGGGTCTGGACCCGGACGGCGACATTGACCTGGGGAGCCTGGATGAGGAAGAACTGATCGACCCGGTGGATCTGGCCGCGGAATACAGCCTGGATGACCCGGTGCGGATGTACTTGAAGGAGATCGGCCAGGTGAAGCTGCTGTCCGCTGAGGAAGAGGTGGAGCTGGCCAAGCGGGTGTCCGAGGGCGACCAGGAGGCCAAGAACAAGCTGACCGAAGCCAACCTGCGGCTGGTGGTCTCCATCGCGAAGAAATATTCCGGCCGGGGCCTGCACATTCTGGACCTGATCCAGGAGGGCAACACAGGTCTGATCCGAGCGGTAGATAAGTTTGACTGGACAAAGGGAAACAAATTCTCTACATATGCCACCTGGTGGATCCGGCAGGCCATCACACGGGCCATTGCCGACCAGGCCCGCACCATCCGGGTTCCGGTGCATATGGTAGAGGTCATCAACAAGGCCACCCGCTGCAACCGCAAGCTGGTGCAGGAGCTGGGCCGGGAGCCCACCGTGGAGGAAATCGCTGCGGAGCTGAACCTGCCGGTGGAAAAGATCATCGAAGCCAACCGCACCGCCGCCGATACCTTGAGCCTGGACACCCCTGTGGGTGACGAGGAGGACACCTCCATCGGCTCCTTTGTGGAGGACGAGCGTACCCCCGGCCCTGCCGACGCCACCTCCAACGCCTTGCTGGCCGAGGCACTGAAGGAGATTCTGGACACGCTGACCGAGCGGGAGGCGGACGTGCTGCGGATGCGTTTCGGCATGTATGACGGCCGCACCCACACTCTGGAAGAGGTTGGTCAGATCTTCGGCGTCACTCGTGAGAGAATCCGCCAGATTGAGAACAAGGCCATCCGAAAGCTGCGCCACCCCAGCCGGGCCAAGAAGATCCGGGATTTCTACTGCTGATACCCTGCGTCTCCTTTGCAACGGGTCAAGAGAATCGGAAAGCTGCCATTCCCGCCAGTGCCTAAGCACCGGCCGGAGTGGCGGCTTTTTGATGCGTCACAGTGTGACAGCGGATTCTTGAAAAAACGTTTGTTGACAGGAAAGAATCTTGCCAGAAAACAGAATTGGGGTTGCATTCTAAACGGCAATTTGATACTCTTAATATAACAATATCATGATGCGCTGGTTACATAGAAGCGGTATGGTTTTGAAACGGATTCCGCCGGCTTCCTGTTGCTGGACGCAAGTAGGAGTAAACACGGGGTGTAAGAATTATGGCAACAGACGAACAAAATGTAAAAGCGTCATCCTCCAATCAGTCTACAGAGAAGGCCCTGGCAATTATCGAATATTTGGCATCGTGCGGTATGCCAGTGCGTTTAAATGAGCTGAGCAGCGCGTTGAAGCTCAATTCCAGCACAACGCTGCGTTTTTTGACAACACTGCAAAACCGGGGCTATGTTTATCAAGATCCATCCACATCGAAGTATTCCCTTACTTATAAAATTTGCCGCCTTGCCAACAAGCTCAGCGCGAATATGGAGCTTCAAAGTGTGACCCATCCCTATCTGATCGCCTTGACGGAGATTTTCCAGGAGTCCGCCTGCGTATCGGTTGAACAGAATATGGAGATGGTCTATGTGGACGTGATGTCGGGGCCGGGCAAAACCCTGATGGGAATGCAGAAGGTTGGCAACACCAGTCCCATGCACAGCACGGGCAATGGAAAGCTGCTGCTGCTGAATTATACGGAGGAACAGATTGACCGTCTGATTGCCAAACGGGGGCTGCGGAGGTTTACCGCCAATACACTGACCGACAAGGAATCGCTGATGCGCCGGCTGGAGGAGGTTCGCAGAAACGGCTTTGCCACTGACGAGGAGGAGAACGAAATCGGACTGCGGTGCGTTGCATACCCCATTTATGATTATACGGACAAAATCGTTGCGGGGCTCAGCATCACAGGCCCCATCAGCCGGATTACGCCCCAGCTGATGCAGGAAAAGGGGCATTATTTGCAGGAGGCGGCCCAGGAGATTTCCCGCCGCCTGGGATATCAGGAAACGTAAAAAAACGATATTGTATACATCCGGCACTCCCTTCTGGGAGTGCTGGATGTTTTTTGTATAAAGAAAACCACCAGCCCGGCTGGTGGTTCCAAAAAGCTTTAGCTATGAGTAGAAAAAATATCCTCCTTTGATCCACATCCACAACATGGTCGCCATGCGTGGCCGGGGGGACTTGTAATGAATCGTTGGTGGCGGCTATATCGGCCTGGAAATCGCGGAGGCCTGCCTGTATCAAAAGGCGAAAAGCGTCCGCATTGTCGAAGCGCCACCACCAGGGGTGCTGTCAGCTACCCCTGGATCTGAAGCGGGTGACGGATACGCTGATCAGTCTGGGATGCAGTCCCAACGTGGGCGCGGCGCTGGTGGTTTCTTTGGGCTGCGAGGGCACGGATGTAGAGCGGCTGGTGCAGCAGATCGCGGCCACCGGAAAGCCGGTGGAGGTGATCCGCATCCAGGAGCTAGGGGGCATGAGCCGCGCCATCCAGAAGGGCACGGATCTGGCCCAGAAGCTGGTGATGGAAATCTCCGGCCTGCAGCGGCAGACCGTGGATATTTCCAACGTAGTCATGGGCATCAAGTGCGGCGGCTCGGACACCACCAGCGGCATGGCATCCAACTGCGTGATTGGCTATGTGGCGGACAAGCTGGTGGATATGGGCGCCACGGTGGTATTCGGCGAGACCACCGAGTTTTTGGGCGGCGAGCACATCCTGGCCAGACGCGCCGTGGGGGGAGAAAACGGCCCCGTGGGGCAGAAGATCTATGAAATTGTCCGGCGGATGGAGGAGCGGGCCAAGGCGGTTGGCGAAGACATGCGGGGCGGCCAGCCCACTCCGGGCAACATCAAGGGCGGTCTTTCCAGCATCGAGGAAAAGAGCCTGGGCGCGATCGTCAAAAGCGGCCACCGGCCCATTCAGGGCGTACTGGAATATCCCCAGATGGTTACCACGGAGAAGGGCCTGTGGATCAAGGACGCCCCCGGCCGGGAGCCGGAAATTCTCACCGGCATGGCGGCCACCGGCGCGCAATTCTTGATGTTCTCCACAGGCCGGGGCGCGCCCCAGGGCTTCCCCAGTATGCCTGTTATGAAGATCTGTGGAAATCCCAACACCTATGCCCGGATGCCCTACGATATGGACTTGAACGCCGGTCAGATCATCACCGGCGAGCGGAGTATCGAGGAGATGGGCGAGGAGGCCTATGCCCTGGCCCTGCAGGTGCTGAACGGCAGAATGACCAAAAACGAGGCGATTCACTATACCAGCACCATGGACATCTACTGCCTGGGGCCGGTCATTTAAAGAAGGATGGGATGGCATGACAGAAAAAACTGTAAAAACGCGATATCTTGCCATGCTCTCGGTTGCCAGTGTGTTGTTTGGCTGGCACGCGGGCGGCGGCTTCGCAACCGGTAACCAAGCAAACCAGTTCTTTGTGATTTCCGGCTGGTGGGGGCCAGCGTCTGCGGTTTTGGCGATTCTGCTGCTGACGCTGACGGTTCGCCAGGCTATGACCATGTACAATCTCCATGGCCTGTCCAACTATAAGGAGCTTTTCCATGTTCTCTACCATCCGTTTGACAAGCTGGAGCTGGTTTTTGAGGTGTACTTCTTCATCATGACACTGATGGCAACCAGCGCCAGCATCGCGGGCGCGGGCACGCTGTTCCAGGATGTGATGCACATTCCCTATGGGGTGGCGATCCTATTTGTGGGGCTGATTTTGCTGCTGCTTACCATCTTCGGTGCGGATCTGGTGCGCAAGGTATCCACGGTGATGAGCCTGCTGATTCTGATTTGCGCGCTGACCATCTTTGTGGTGGGAATCGCCAACCGTCCCATGGAGATTATGGCCGTATTTGAAGAAGGCCCCCAGATTTCCCAGCTGCCGGGCGCCCTGCTGCGGTCGTTCCAATACGCGGGCTTTCAGAGTGCCTCCATTCCCACTATGGTTGTGTGCGGAACGGTGCTGCTGAACAAAAAAGAGTGCGGGAAATCCATGTGGATCTCCTTTGCCATGAACGCCCTGGCGCTGTGCCTGGCGGTATTTATGCTCACGGGCTGGCAGAGCTACTATTCCGGTGTGGAAGGAGGCACGGTGATCCCCACGCTCACCGTCTGCAAGGCGCTGAACATCGGCGCGTTGGCATGGGCTTACTATATCTGCCTGCTCCTGTGTTTCCTGTCCACCGGCGTAACGTCCGTGTTTGGTTTTACCGAACGGTTTGAAAAGACCAAGGTCTTTTCCGGCATTCGGCAGGAAAATCTCCGCCGGGGCGTGGTGGCGCTGCTGATTATGGCGGTGTCCATGGGAATCTCTCTGGTCGGCCTCAGCTCCATCGTCAAGTACGGCTATGGCTACTGCGGGTATATCGGCATCGCCATTATCGTGGTGCCCTTCCTGACGGTTGGCGTCTATAAGAACCGGAAGTATGCAAAATCTGGAAAATAAGCATGAAAGAAAGGAACCAAACATGAAAATTGTTGTTTTGGATGGATATACGGAAAATCCCGGCGATCTGAGCTGGGAAGAGCTGGCAAAGCTGGGAGACTTGACGGTGTATGACCGTACCTCCCTAACGGATGAGGACGAGGTAATTGCCCGTTTGCAGGGTGCGGAAGTGGCCGTGACCAATAAAACACCGATTACAAAGCGGGTCATCGACGCCTGTCCGGAGCTGAAATACATTACCATGCTGGCAACCGGCTACAATGTGGTGGACTACCAGTACGCGAAGGAAAAGGGGATCCCCCTGTCCAACATCCCGACCTATGGCACCGCTTCGGTGGGGCAGTTTGCCATTGCCATGCTGCTGGAAATCTGTCACCATGTGGCGTACCACAGCCAGACGGTTCACGAAGGCAAATGGGAGCGGTGCGCGGATTGGTGCTATTGGGACTATCCGCTGATCGAATTGGCCGGGAAAACCATGGGTATCATCGGCTTCGGCCGGATCGGCCAGCAGACGGGTAAGGTGGCAAAGGCCTTGGGCATGCAGATTCTGGCCTATGACAATTACCCCAGCGAAAGCGGCCGGGCCATTGGCGAGTATGTGGATCTGGATACCCTGCTGGCGTCCTCGGATGTCATTGCCCTGCACTGCCCCCTGTTCCCCGAAACCCAGGGCATCATCAACCGGGATACCATTGCCAAAATGAAGGACGGCGTGATTTTGCTGAACAACAGCCGCGGCCCGCTGGTGGTGGAGCAGGATCTGGCCGACGCGCTCAACAGCGGAAAGATTTACGCCGCCGGACTGGATGTGGTTTCCACAGAACCCATTCGGGGCGATAATCCGTTGCTGAAGGCCAAGAACTGCATCCTTACACCCCACATTTCCTGGGCGCCTAAGGAAAGCCGCCAGCGCATTATGGACACGGCGGTGGAGAATGTCCGCGCCTATCTGGATGGAAAACCGATCCATGTAGTCAATCCCTAATCCTACAGCTATTCCCGGCAAAAAGGGGCTGTCTCACGAAAATTGATATGCTCCCCATAGAGTAGACACTCGAAATAACAAAAATTTCGAGACTACACTATGGGGAGCATATCACATAGTGAGACAGCCCTGGATTTTTTACTCAGCGATTGTGGTTATGGGTGTTGTAATCGCCTTCAAAGCCGATAATCAAACCGCCAAGCTCGGCATAGTAGCTGCACAGGGCGGTGGTTGGCTCCAGCACGAACCGGGCGTTGGGGAACTGGGCCAGAACCGCGTCCCGCAGGGCCAGCGCCTGTTCCTGGGCAAAGCAATGGGCGACTCGCAGAACGCCGCCATCCCGGAACCCCCGCTCCCGGATCATGTCCGCCAGAGCCTGGGTGGCCTTCTTGGGGCCGCGGGCCTTATGGACGGGAGTGACCTCCCCATTTTTCGCTTCTCCGCACACACGGATGCCCAGCACCCCGGCCAGCTTGGCCACGGCGGGGTTGACCCGTCCGTTCCGGGCTAGATTGTTCAGGGATTCCAGGCAGAACAGGGTGTAGGTATGATTCTGGTAGTCCCGAATCTGCTCCCAGACCGCCTCCGGCTCCAGGCCGCTTTCCAGTAGCTGTAGCAGCCGGTCGTTGAGCATGGCCTGCTCCGGGCCGGTGGCCATGGAATCCAGGATGTAGACCTTCCGCTCCGGGTGTTCCTCCATGTAGGTTTCCGCCGCGTGGCGGGCGGCGCTGTAGCTGCCGGACAGGGCGTCGGAAATGGTGGTGCCGAACACCACATCCGCATCGCCGAAGGCATCCAGCCATTCGCCCACATTGGGGCAGGAGGAGCCGGATTTGCCCTTGTGGTTTTTCAGATCCTCCACCATCTGGGCAACGTCCAGACCGGGCGCGTCCACATACTCCCGCTGGGCGATGATTTTCATGGGGACGCTGGCAAAACACGGATTCTCACCGGTAAGAATGTTGCAGGAAGAATCCGACACGACTTTATACGACATAACGATACCTCGATCTCTCTGGCAATCGGTTTTTCAATAACCGATATCATTGTATCAGTATCGGGTGATAATGTCAAGCAAATCTTAAAATAAGTTTTCCACTATTGACTTTTCCCCGCATCTCCGGTATAATACCCCATGGTGATAGTATGAAACAGGAAACCAAGCAGAGCATTGCCGCATCCGTACAGAATTTTCGTCTGCCCCGCTACCAGGAAATTCCCAACGTGGGGCTGTATTTGGAGCAGGCTGCCAAATATGTGGGGGGATATGTCTCGTCCCTGGGGGAAGTCTCCCTTACCCCTTCCATGATCAGCAATTATGTGAAAAAGGGCTTGATCGCCAACCCGGTGAAGAAGCAGTACGGCCAGGAACAGATTGCCTATCTGTTTTTCATCGCCCTGGCCAAAAGTGTGCTGTCTTTGGATGCCCTGGCCCGGTTCATCCGGCTTCAGCAGCAGACCTATCCTCTGGAAACGGCCTACGACTATTTCTGCGAGGAATTCGAGACGCTGCTGCGGTTTACCTTTGAATTGCAGGATACCATCGAGCTGTCCGGGGAGGATTCCAGCGACGAAAAGCGGCTGCTGTACACCTGTATTGTGGCGGCGGTGCAGAAAATCTACCTGGAAAAGTGCCTGGAGGCCATCGACAGGGAAAATGTGGAAAAATAAAAAAACTGTTACATTGCCGCTCCGAAAAGGGCAATGTAACAGTTTTTTATTATGTGCTTGTCGGCTTTCGTCATCTGCATTGTTCTTTTCTGACGAAACAACGCCCCTGTAGGGCGGTTTGCCCAAGGCTCCCTGGAGCTGTCAGCAAAGCTGACTGA
>CAYYGF010000095.1:0-8121 GCA_964471315.1 uncultured Oscillospiraceae bacterium
TCCGGCTCCCCCTGGAAGGTGGGGATCACGGGATTGCCATCGCAGACGTAGGTGTGCAGGAAATGGCCCAGGCCGGGAGTGGCAGGGTACTCGTAGAAGAACCGGGCGCAGGCCGCGCCCTCCGGATCAGCGGCTTTCAGAATGGACAGCTTGTAGCTGCCGTCTCCCGCCTGGATGCCGGAAATGCGGGGCGTCCAGTTGGGGCCGTCGTCCTCGAACTGGCGGGTGCGCAGAGCGGCCTCCCAGCTTTCGCCCCGGGCCAGGAAGTCCCAGATGGTGTCGGTCTGGTCGCCGTTGGTGACGATCAGCCCAGTACCCGTTTCCCGCACGGGATGGTAGATAATGAGGTGGGGATCCTTCATCAGGCTGGGGTCGTGAGCCTCGGTGCGGATGCCGTCCGGCTCCTCCACGAACACCCGGTTCCGGGAGTTGACGCTGCGGCCCATAATAAAATAGGCGGCCACGGCGTGCTTGCCGTCGGGGGTCACGCCCAGCACAATGCCCCGGCCGGGATAGGTGTTGCCGCTGAGCCGCTCCGCCATGGTTTTGATTTCGTAGATGTTCATAAGAATTCTCCATTCGCACAGGCCGATTGAGACACATCGGCCCTTCGGTAGGGCGGGCTGCCCTCAGCCCGCCGCTTTCTACGTACCGGTTCTATACGGCGGCTTGAGGGCAAGCCGCCCTATGCAGAGCGTCAGTGCAATCCGGCGCAGACCGTTTCCGCCGCCTGGGGCAGCAGAACCCATTCCGCCTGCTCCATGACCCGGCGCTGTAAAATTTCCGGGGTATCCCCGGGCTCAATATAGACCGCCTTTTGGGCGATGATCTCGCCGCCGTCGGGAATCTCGTTGACGAAATGCACCGTAGCGCCTGTAACCTTTACGCCATAGCGAAGCGCCGCCTCATGCACCCGCAGACCGTAATAGCCCTCGCCGCAGAAGGAAGGAATCAAGGATGGGTGGACATTCAGAATCCGCCTGGGATAGGAGGAGGTGAATTTTTCCGACAAAATCGTCATGAAACCAGCCAGAATAATCACTTCAATGCCATATTCTGTCAGCACCGCTTTCAGCTTTCCCTCAAACGCCTCCTGGGAGCCGCATTCCTTTTTCAACACCACGGCGGTGGGAATGCCCGCTTTCTTTGCCCGTTCCAGGGCGTAGGCGCCCGCATTGTTGGACACCACCAGGGCGATTTCGCCGCTGTTCAAAACTTTTCCCTGGGCGTCGATCAGTGCCTGTAAATTGGTGCCACCGCCGGAAACCAGTACTGCGATTTTGGTTTTCACTCCAGAATCACCTTTTCCTCATTCTCAATAATGGAGCCGATGGTGTAGGCGTCTACACCGTTGGCTTTCAGAATTTCGATAGCCTCCCCCTCCTGGGCGGCGGGAACCACGATGCTCATGCCCACGCCCATGTTGTAGGTGTTGAACATATCCCGCTCCGGGATGTTGCCCCACTTGGCGATGATGTCGAAGATCGGCAGAACCTTGACCTTGGACTTGTCAATTTTCGCGCACAGACCGTCGGGGATGGAACGGGGAATGTTCTCGTAGAAGCCGCCGCCGGTAATGTGGGAAATGCCCTTCACATCCACCTGCTCCAGCAGCGCCAGCACAGGCTTGACGTAAATTTTGGTGGGCGTCAGAAGGGCCTGGGCGATGGTCTGGCCGCCCAGCTCCTCCCGGGGGATGTACAGCTCGGGGTTGTTGTTGTCGATATCGAACACCTTCCGGCACAGGGAGAAACCGTTGCTGTGAATGCCGGTGGAGGGCAGGGCGATGACCACATCCCCTGCCGCCATACGGGTGTTGTCGATGATCTTCTTCTTGTCCACGATGCCCACGGCGAAGCCCGCCAGGTCGTAATCCTCCACAGGCATCATGCCGGGGTGCTCGGCAGTCTCGCCGCCGATCAGCGCCGCGCCGGACTGGACGCAGCCCTCGGCTACGCCGCCCACGATCTCCGCGATCTTTTCGGGGACGTTTTTGCCGCAGGCGATGTAGTCCAGGAAGAACAGGGGCTTCGCGCCCACGCAGATGATGTCGTTGACGCACATGGCCACGCAGTCGATGCCGATGGTGTCGTGCTTGTCCATGAGGATGGCCAGCTTCACCTTGGTGCCGCAGCCGTCGGTGCCGGAAACCAGCACCGGCTCCTCCATGCCCGCGATGGGCAGGCCGAAACAGCCGCCAAAGCCGCCCACATCGTCCAGGCAGCCTTCATTCCGGGTGCGGGCAACGTGCTTTTTCATCAGCTCCACAGCCTTGTAGCCCGCGGTGATGTCCACACCCGCGGCGGCATAGCTGGCGGAGAAGGAATTTTTGTGATCCATAGATATAAGCTCCTTTTCAGCGCGATTATTTGTAGGGCGGAGTCATGACTCCGCCGATCAGGTGGTTCATTCCGCACGGCTGCGGGAAAGGGGACGCTGCCGATCCGCATGATTGCAGCCTGGTCCAAAATGGGAAGCGGGTCGGCGGGGTCATGACCCCGCCCTACGCACACGATCTTTTGAAGGGTATCGAACCGAGCGGTACCCAGGAGTGTAACGAAGATTGCCCAGCCGAGCACGCATGATCAGCGGCCAATGGCCGCCGCTCACTCTTCGCCGGTCCAGCAGTAGGTGCAGACCTTGTCCCGGTCCAGACCGATGGCCTCCAGCAGGCCGTCCAGGGTCTGGTAGCCCAGGGAGTCAAAGCCCATTTCCTGGCAGATGGCTTCCAGCATGGACTTGCCCCGGGGGGTGGTGCCGTCGGCGTACTCACTCAGATGCTGCTGGCCCACGTTGCCCTCCAGGTTCTGGATGGTCTTGCGGGTGAGCAGCTCCATTTCGGACTTGCTGCTGGAGAAGTTCAAATACTTGCAGCCATACATGATGGGCGGGCAAGCGGAGCGCATATGCACTTCCTTGGCGCCGGACTTGTACAGGAAATCCACCGTCTCCCGCAGCTGGGTGCCCCGGACGATGGAGTCGTCCACCAGCAGCAGCTTTTTACCCTCGATCAGCTCCGGCACAGGGATCTGCTTCATTTCCGCCACCAGGTTCCGAACCTCCTGGTTGGAGGGCATGAAGGAGCGGGCCCAGGTGGGGGTGTACTTGACAAAGGGCCGGGCAAAGGGCTTATGGGAATAATTGGAATAGCCAATGCCATGGGGCAGACCAGAATCCGGAACACCCGCCACATAGTCCACATCCGGCATGGTTCCGTTCTTTTCCTCTTCCCGGGCCATGATCTCACCATTGCGGTTACGCATGACCTCCACATTGACCCCTTCATAGTTGGAGTTGGGATAGCCGTAGTAGCTCCACAGGAAGGCGCAGATTTTCATTTTGTCTCCGGGGGCGGAGAGCTGGGTGTAGCTATCGGCGGTGACCCGGACGATTTCGCCGGGGCCTAAGTTATAACAGGGCTGATAGCCCAGCTTCTGGCAGGCAAAGGATTCCATGGCGGCGCAGCAGCCCTTCTCCCCTTGGGCGATGACGATGGGCAGGCGGCCCATCTTGTCCCGGGCAGCGATCAGGCCGTCCTTATCCAGGATCAAAATAGTGCAGGAGCCTTCGATCACCGTCTGGGCATAGCGGATGCCGTCCACCAGATTGTCACACCGGTTGATGAGGGCAGCGGTCAGCTCCGTGGAATTGACCTTTCCGGAGGACATGGCCATGAACTGGTAGCCCGGGCCGGAGAAGGTCTTTTCCACCAGCTCCTCCGCGTTGTTGATGATACCCACCGTGGCGATGGCAAACATTCCCAAATGGCTGCGAACCAGCAGGGGTTGGGGGTCGGTATCGGAGATGCAGCCCAGCCCCATACAGCCGTCCATTTTTTCCAGATCCGCTTCAAATTTGGTACGGAAGGGGGTGTTCTCAATGTTGTGGATCTGACGCTGGAAGCCCTTTTCGGCATCATAGAAGGTCAGACCGCCCCGCTTGGTGCCCAGATGGGAATGATAGTCCGTGCCAAAGAAAACGTCGTACTTGCAGTTTTTGCGGGACACCGCCCCGAAGAAACCACCCATAAAATGTATCCTCCTTTGAAGGCTTACGCGAAGAACAGCTGATTCAGCGTCATGGGGTCGATGTACTTGCCGTCCTTGTAGACCCGCATGTTTCCGGACGCGATTTCGTCGATCAGCATGACCTCGCCCTGGGCATTGTAGCCGAACTCGAACTTGATGTCGTACAGATCCAGACCCTTTTTCTTCAGGTCATCGGCCACAATCTTGGTGATGGCCTGGGTCTGGGCCTTCAGAGAATCGTACTGCTCCGCGGTCATAACCCCCAGCGTCACCAGGCCGTCCTTGGTGACCAAGGGATCCCCCAGCGCGTCATTTTTAAAGGTGGTTTCCACATAGGCGGGCAGATCCTGGCCCTCGGTGCAGTACTGGCTGTAACGGCGGTAGAAGGAACCCACGGCCTTGTAGCGGCAGATGACCTCCAGCCCCTTGCCGAAGACCTTAGCCGGCAGAACCTCCATGGTGGTGTCGTCCAAATTGGCGGAAACATAGTGGGTGCGGATCCCGGCGGCGTTGATTTTCTCGAAGAAGTAGATGCTCATCCGCAGGTTGACATCGCCCACCCCCGCAATGGTCAAGCCCACGCTGTTCTCGCCGGGATCAAACACGCCGTCCTTACCGGTACAGTCGTCCTTGAACTTCAGCAGGCAGTTTCCGTTGGGCAGAGCGTAAACGTTTTTTGTTTTTCCGGTGTACAGCAGCTTTAGGTTTTCCATTTTTTACCTCCAAATCATAGTTGCCAAATCCATACGCATAAGAAGCACAGGATGACCAAGCCCTATGCTATTTACTGATCCTTGTTCAGCTCCGCCGCCAGAGCGGCGTCCTTTTCCAGCACCTTCCGGGCGTCGGCCTGGCGCTTGGCATCCAGGCGGGCAGCCAGGGCGCTGTCCGTCACCGCCAAGATCTGGGCAGACAGCAAAGCGGCATTCACGCCTCCGTTGATGGCAACGGTCGCCACAGGGATACCGGAGGGCATCATCACAGTGGAAAGAAGAGCGTCAATGCCGTCGAGACAGGTGGATTTGCAGGGAATGCCGATCACCGGCAGGGTGGTATTGGCGGCAATGGCGCCAGCCAGGTGCGCCGCCATACCGGCAGCGGCGATGAGCACGCCAAAGCCGTTTTCCCGTGCGCTGCGGGCAAAATCCCGCGCTTCATCCGGGGTGCGGTGGGCGGAATAGATGTGACATTCATAGGGAATTTCCAGGGATGCCAGGGTGTCCATGGTCTTGCGCAGGATCGGCAGATCGCTGTCGCTGCCCATGATGATACCAACTTTTTTCACAGTGTTACCTCCTTCACGGCAAACAAAAAGGGCGCACTTCCCCTAAAAGCGGAAAGTGTGCCCAGACGGTCGGCGAAAAATATGCCCTTACTCCATGTGGTGCTCCACGAATCCGTCAGTCATAAGGGTTTGCGAATATTACAGATTTATTATACCATTGAGAAGGAATACCGTCAATTCGCAGAAAGACAATTTCTGCTCTTTTTTGCGGGGGAAAGCATGTATATCTTGCCAAGGACATTATCCATTGCCCACTGCCGTCCCAGTGGCACAGCAGCGCTCGATCTTATCCGCCGCCCCCGCCGCGCCGGAACAGGCACGGAAGCCCGCCGCGATGGTTCGGGCGTTTTCCCCATAAGAGGGGGTGCTCAGAACCGTCTCCACCGCTGCCCGGATGGCCTCCGGGGTGGTTTGCTTCAGCCGCAGTCCCGCGCCCAGCTGCTCCACCCGGGCCGCCACGCCGCCCTGCTCTGTGGTCTTGGGCAGCATCACCAGGGGCACGCCGAAGTACAGCCCCTCGCTGGCGCTGTTCATGCCGCAGTGGGTCAAAAATACATCCGCCTGCTCCAGCACGCCAATCTGATCCACCGTAGGATAAACCTCCACATGTTCCGGAAGCTTGCCAAAGGCGGCCATCTCCACCTGGGTGCCCACGGAGAGGATGATCTGGTAGGGAGATTCCTTCAAAGCGTCAATGCAGCTGCGGTACAGGGGCAGCAAATCATTGTTCACCGTGCCCATGGAGATGTACACCAGCTTCTCCCGCTTCTTGTCCACCGGGCAGGTGACCGGCCGGATGGAGGGGCCGACGAAGGCATACTTATCCGAAAAGGTTTCCGAACAAGGCTGGAACTGGGGCGAAGTAAACACAATGGTATCGGTATTGTCATCGCTGGCGATGATGTCCAGGATATTCTTCACCGGATAGCCATGCTCCTGGAGCCGTTTGATCTGGCGGCTGACCTTTCCCATGGAAATGAGCATGGAAAGCAGTTCTTTGCCGCTGTGCTTCATAATTTTCGCGGACGCCTGGTTGAAGGCAAAGGTGGTGGTGGAGCAGACAAAGGGGATGCCCAGCTTCCGGGCCACCGCTTTCCCCCACACCGCCATGGAATCCGCCACGATGCAGTCCGGCCGCAGCCGCGCCATTTCCCCGCAGACCAGCTCGTCCAGGGCCAGGGTGGTATCCACCAGCACCCGGGTGGACAGGGCCAGATCGGAGCCGATCCGGGCGCCCTCCTCCGGTGTCAGATGCTGCTCCGCGTCAAAATCATCGCAGGCCACGAACCGGGCGCCCGTTTCCTCGATCTGCTTCTGGAAGGGGCGGTAGGAATAATAAACCACCTCGTGGCCCCGGCGGGTCAGCTCCCGAACCACACCCAGGGTGGGGTTGGTGTGGCCATGGGCCGGGATGCAGAAAAACGCGATCCGGGACATATTACAGCACCTCCCCCGCCTGGTCAAAAATGGAGGCAAAGTATTTTTCACTGTCGGCTCTGGTGGGGATGGCAATGCCCTTTTCCTCATCCGCCAGCACCAGAATGGTCTGGCCCGGCTGGAAGCCGAACAGCTCCCGGGCCTCCTTGGGAATCACAAACTGCCCCTTCTCCCCGATCTTCACCATCCATGCGTGTTTGCCCTTGGGAAATTCCATAAAACCGTCTCCTTTTGGTATGATTGTTCATACCTATCATACTTTATCTTGTTCAAATTGTCAACACCAAATCCGCTTTCCGGGCATATCCTATCGGGAGGTGATTTTTTGGCTATCGTGCAAACCGATGTTCCCATGACTGCCGCGCTGTGCCAGCAGACCATCCGGGCGCTGGCCGCGGCCTATCCCTTCTTCCGTGTGGAACGGCTGACCACCACCGCCTATGGCCGTCCGGTGCTGGCGCTGGTGATCGGCGAGGGGGAGCGAAGGGTTCTCTATACCGCCGCCCACCACGCCAACGAATGGATCACCGCCCCGGTGCTGCTGAAATTCGCGGAGGAGCTGGCCCAGGCCCTCCAGTCCGGCGGCAGACTCTACGGGGTCAAGGCCCAGAATATTGTCAAAGCTGCCACCATCCATCTCGTCCCCATGGTGGATCCGGATGGGGTAGACCTGGTCACCGGGGCCATCGAAACCGGAACGCTGGAATATGAGGCTGCCCGGCGAATTGGAGACAATTACCCCGACATTCCCTTCCTCAATGGCTGGAAAGCGAATCTTTTGGGGGTAGACCTGAATCTGCAATATCCCGCGGGATGGCTGAAGGCCCGGGAAATCAAATTCGGCCAGGGCTTCACCCGCCCCGCGCCCCGGGACTATGTGGGCCGGGCGCCGCTGACCCAGCGGGAAACCATTGCTCTGGCCCAGTACACCGAAGCTGTGGATCCAGACCTGGTGCTGGCCTACCATACACAGGGCAAGCAGATCTTCTGGCAGTTCCAGGACTACCAGGTTCCCGGCGCCCAGGCGCTGGGAGAGGAATTCGCCCGGGTCAGCGGCTATACTTTGGAGGACGTACCCTACGAGTCCAGTTTTGCCGGATACAAGGACTGGTTCATCCAGACCTTCCGCCGGCCGGGCTATACCATCGAGGCGGGACAAGGCCGCAATCCCCTACCCATCGAGCAATTCGGCGAAATCTACCGGGACAATCTGGGCATCCTGGTCACCGCCGCCACAGGACTGCCCGGCGGCGCATAAGAAATAAATGAATCGGTTGCTGTGCTGAAGCGTTCTATCTCAGAATCGTTCCGGATGATGATATGCTCCCCATAGAGTAGACACTCGAAATAACAAAAATTTCGAGACTACAC
>CAYYGF010000096.1:0-8080 GCA_964471315.1 uncultured Oscillospiraceae bacterium
AAATACTGGGGTTTTCTTACTTGTCGTTCGGTAAGGACTTCATTGTCGGGAACAGGATGACCTCCCGGATGGTGTCGGCGCCGGTTAGGAGCATGACGCAGCGGTCGATGCCCATGCCCATGCCGCCTGTGGGGGGCATGCCGTATTCCAGGGCCGTCAGGAAGTCCTCGTCCAGCATTTCCGTCTCGTCGTCGCCCCGCTCCCGCTGCTCCACCTGCTTCATGAAGCGGGCGCGCTGGTCGATGGGGTCGTTCAGCTCAGAGTAGGCGTTGGCCAGCTCACTGTGGCAGATGAACAACTCGAACCGCTCCGTCAGCCGGGAATCCAGAGGAGAACGCTTGGTCAGGGGCGAAACCTCCACCGGGTACATGGTGATGAAGGTGGGCTGGATCAAGCACGCCTCCACCTTCTGGTCAAAGCAGGCGTACAGGGCGTTGCCCCAGGTCTTTTCGGCGGCGTCCGCCAGCTCCACGCCCTTGGCCTTGGCGGCGGCTACCGCCTCGGCGTCATCGGTGATGGCGCCAAAATCAATGCCCACGTATTCCTTGACCGCCTCCACCATGGTTAGGCGGCGCCAGCCGGGAGTTAGGTCGATCTGCTCGCCCATCCACTGCACCTGATAGGTGCCCAGGATTTCCTTGGCCGCACCGGAGATGATGCCCTCAGCGATGTCCATCATATCATGGAAGTCCGCATAGGCCTGGTACAGCTCCACAGTGGTGAACTCCGGGTTGTGCTTAGGATCCATGCCCTCGTTGCGGAAGATGCGGCCGATCTCATACACCCGGTCCATACCGCCCACAATCAACCGCTTCAGAGGCAGTTCTGTAGCGATACGCATGTACATATCGATATCCAGGGTGTTATGGTGGGTGATAAAGGGACGGGCAGCGGCACCGCCGGCAATGGTATTCAACACCGGGGTCTCCACTTCAATATAATTCATGCCATCCAGATAGGCGCGCATGAACTTGATGAACTTAGAGCGGATCACGAAATTCCGCTTGACCTCGGGGTTCACCATCAGGTCCACATACCGCTGGCGGAACCGGGTCTCCTTGTCGGTCAAGCCGTGGAACTTCTCCGGCAGGGGCAGCAGGGATTTAGAAAGCAGGGTAGCCTCATGAACCCGGACGGAAATTTCTCCCCGCTCGGTCTTGAACACATCGCCCACCACGCCCACGATGTCGCCGATGTCGTTTTTCTTAAAGCGCTGGAAAGAGCTTTCCTCCATCTCGTCAAACTTGACATAGAGCTGGATGCGGCCGGTGCTGTCCTGCAGGTCACAGAAGGACACCTTGCCCATGCCCCGCTTGCTCATCAAGCGGCCAGCCAGGCGGACGGACTGGCCCTCCATGGCCTCATAATTGCCCTTGATGGCGGCGGAGTCGGAGGTGACTTCAAACCGGGTCTGCACAAAGGGGTCGAAGCCCTCAGAGCGGAGGTTCTCCAGCTTCTCCCGGCGCACCTTCACCTGGTCGGACAGGGGCATTTCGGACTGGGGTACAAACTTTGCCATGGCTCAGCCCTCACGAGAGACACGGATAACCTTCATGGTGAAGGAACCGGCAGGGGCGTTGACGGTGAAGGTTTCACCGGCGGCCTTGCCCACGATAGCCCGGCCGAAGGGGGAGTCATCGGACAGCTTATAGAGCATGGGGTTGGCCTCCTGAGAGCCGGTGATCCGGTACTCGGTCTGCTTGCCCTGCTCGTCCTCCACCAGCACGGTGCAGCCCAGGCCCACCCGGCCGCTGGCCTCGTTCTCGTCCTCGATGATGACGGCGTGGGACAGGATGTCCTCGATCTCGGCAATGCGGCCATAGAGCTTGGCCTGCTCGTTTTTGGCGGCGTCGTACTCGGAGTTTTCGGACAAGTCACCGTAGGAGCGGGCTTCCGCGATCATGGCGGCCACTTCCCGTTCCCGGGTGGTCTTTAAATAGTTCAGTTCCTTTTCCAGGTCGGCAAGCCGCAGGCTTGTGATTTTATATTCCTTTGCCATATACAAAAATCCTTTCTCAGATAAAAATATCCATAGCTTTGAATATTATAGTGGAATTTTACCCCATAGTCAAGGAATTTTTCCTGCTGTTTGGGAAAAAGAAACGCGGCCCATCTAGCGCACTGGATGGGCCGCGCGGTTCGTGTTTTGAGGTTTTTCACGGGGCGCTCTGCTTTCTCAGGCTGCGCATTAGAAAAATATCCAGCAGCAGTAACCCGGCCATTCCCACAATGCCGGAGGGCTTCGGCCCAAGCAGGGCATTGTAGTCCGGCTGGCAGAAAAACAGCGGCAGCTCCCGAATGGCGTTCAGCGCACCGTGGGCGATGCAGGCAGGGTAAATGCTTTGAGTTTTCAGCGTCAGATAGGAGCAGAAAATGCCCAGCGCCGTGGCAAAGACCACCATCATCAGGATTCCTGCCCAGGGCCTGCCTGGATAATTGCCCGTATAGTTGAGGCCGAAGCACACCAGCGGTGCGTGAACCAGCCCCCACAGGGCGCCATCCAGCACAATGGCTTTGGGGACGCCCAGTTTCCGGCACAGCTTGGGCAGAAGATATCCCCGCCATCCCAATTCCTCGCCAAAGGCAAATACGTGATTGATGATGACCAGCGGCGCGGCGATGACCGCTACGGCAGCAAGACCGGCAACCATGGGAAGGGTCAAGCTGGGGACTTCCGCTACCTGTCCGCTTGCTTCCAGGAATGCGCGGGCATATCCCAAGGACAAATCCAGCTGCTCCGGGAAAAGCAGGAAGTAAAGCACCGCGCCGAATACGATGCCAAGCCCGGGAACAAACGCCGCCATCGCGTACAATCGCCAATGCTGCTTTAGGGACAGGCGCAGAAATAGGCTGCTGTCATCCTTTGTCCGATGCTTTACTAGCATCGCCGACAAGGCGGGAAGAACCATGAATCCCATCCCAGATGCCATCAGAATGGGGCTGTTTTCCTCCGGCCGCAGGAAGAACAGCGGCAGAGTCCATACTGCGCTTAAGCCGAATACCAGCAGAAGATACCATCCGATCCGCCGGGAATCCATATCCTGTTTCAAGGGGAACCACCTCCCATGTCAGAGTCCTGTTTTCGCCAGCAGCTCCTGATAGATGGCCTGGGTCTCGGCTTTGTCCCGGCCGCTGAGCACCAGGGTTTTTCCGTTGACCCTGAGAACCACGCAGGCCTCGGGGTTATAGTAAGTGTAGCGGGTGTAATTGCCGAATTCTTCGTTTTCAAAATTGCCCAGCAGCAGCCGGAAGCTGCCCACGCCAAAGACCCGGGAGCCCTCCACATTCCCGTCCCGGTACTCGACGGATTCCACCCGGTCGTAAAATACCGTCAGATCGTCGTAGTAGCTGGCCTTGATGGAGAAATAGTCATCGGAGAAGGTCGTCTCCACCTTTCCGGTGAACAGCATGGCCAGCACGAACAGGAGGATGGCAATGCCAAGGGCGGTGCCGATTTTTCCGGCCCGGGTGTGAATGCTGGGAATGGGCATCATTTTGTCCCCCCGCTTGACCTGTTTGCGGTAGTAGAGGTAGGAATACAGAATAGGCGCAACTGCCAGGATCACGATCCCCGCCACCATCACGCCGGCGTTCCATCCCGCGGGCAACAGGGCGCAGAGCATGAGCACCACGCCGCCGGCCATCCACACCCGCCCGCCAAAGCGGTGGGTGGCGTTCCAGTTCTCCTCACTGGCAAAGGTCCAGGGAACCTTGATGCCAATGGTGTAGTTCTGGCGGCACTTGGGCAGATAGTTGCCGATGGCCACAAACATCATCCCGATGGCGGCTACCATAATGCCGCTGACGGACACGCTAGCTCCCAGCGCCAGGGCGTACAGGATGGCGGCGCAGATGTTGGACAGCACCGGCATGATCCACAGCACCAGCCGGATGGGCTTCCAGTTCCGATTCTGGTTCCGGGGATCCTTGGCTGTGACAAGGAAGCACAGCCAGTGGGCGGCCAAAAGGGTCAGCGGCGGGACAAACACAGCAAAGGGAAGACTTCCATAGCCGTCTGCCTGACCGTCAATGCCCCAATGGGTGGCGAGGGTCTCCGGCATCCGGTTCCACAGGATCAGCCCCACCACAATGGGGAACAGGATAATCAGAGAAGTAACAATCAATTCACCTTTATGCTTGCGAATCATAGGATACCTCCTGCGCGCTTTCCGCCGCCCAGCGGTGGCGGATATTCCGCAAAATCAAGATGGACAAAACGGTGAGTGCGATGAGCAGAATGTAGATGATGGTATACGCAGTGGCCAGGGTTAGGCCCTTGCCGATGAACAGGCTGATGGTGGCAACGAAGTCAACGCAGGTATGGATACCCAAGCAGGCCAGCACTCCGGGAAGGGTGCGTCCGGTATGGACGGCGTAGCAGACGATCATGCTCATGGCGGCGTGGCAGGTCATGGCCAGCAGCCGCTCAAATCCCGCCAGCAGGAACAGCACCCAGGAGGTATTCGCCAGTGCGTCCCTGGCGGCCAGCAGCTGGGACACATCCCCTCCGGCAGCCGTGGTTTGGGCTACCGTAGCGTCAAAGCCCCCGGTCTGGATCATCACAAGTAAGACCAGGTTGCTGATGTAGGCGATGCCCGTGATGAGGATGGCCTCGATGCCTCCATGGCCCAGGCCGGCGGCCAGGGCCCGGCGGTAGGTCAACTTCTTTTTCAAAATCCTTGCCACAGCGTAGCGGCCAGCCAGTTCAAACAGTCCCGCGGTGAAGGCAAGTGAAAAGCCGTACACCACAGGATGCGCCTGGGCAAAGGTCAAAAAACCGGCATTTTGAGACAGCCCGTTCAGAATGGGAATCCGGATCAGCACCTGGGTGACGACGAATCCGGCGGCGCCCAGCAGCCAGGCGCTCCAGATGCCCTGGCCCTTGTTTTTGATTCCATAGACGATCCAGAAGCCCAGAGGCAGGATCAAGCTGATGCACAGGGTAACGATGCAGGCCAAAGCATTGGAAATGGGAATCATGATGGTTCTTCTCCTTTCAGATCGGTGAGCCAAAGCATAATTTCCTCCAGAACGGAGGTGTTCAGCTCATAGAAAATAAACTTTCCTTCCCGGGTGTCCTCAATCAGGTCCGCCTCTTTCAGCACGGACAGGTGCCGGGAAACCGCAGCGGCGGTGATGTCGAACTGGTCAGCAATTTCTCCGGCGGAACGTTTGCCGCTTTTCAGCAGATTCAGAATCTCCCGCCGGGTGGGATCCGCCAGTGCTTTTAGGGTCTGCTGCAAGCCCATAGCGCCGCCTCCTTCCTTGGTTATTTAACAATTAACTTAATTGTTAAATGTAGTATACCACAGCGTATTGGCTTTGTCAATGGGGTCCGGAAAAATAATGAACCAAATCGTTAAATGTTCATCCTACAAAAAGCGGGAGAAACCGAACCCACAGTTTCTCCCGCTTCCCTAAGGCGCATTTTTCCGAAATTACAGCTCCGTCACCAGTTCGGACAGTGCTTTCCGCTTCTTGGGCCGGAGGGAATCCCCCTCCTTGGCGTAGCCCAGGGTGATGACCAGCCGCACCGGCTGATCCAGGCCGCAGATGTCCCGGATTTTCCCGTCGTCCAGCCATCCCAGAATGCAGCTGGCAAGGCCCTGGGTCGTGGCTTCGGCGGTGAGATAGGCTGCGGCGATGCCGATGTCGATGGAGCGGTAATCGTTCCCCTTCACTCTTGCCCCCAGGGCGGCGGATTTGACATAGGGCTTTTCCGACACCACGATCAGCACCGGGGCCTGGGATGCGAATTTGTTCATGCCCATGCCGGAGACGGCGGCGGCCACGGCCTTAGCCTTCTCTCCCCGGCAGACGGTGAAGTGGTAGGGCTGGCCATTGCAGGCGGAGGGCGCCAGCCGGGCCGCTTCCAGCACGGCGTTCAGCTTCTCCGGCTCCACAGCCCGGCCCTCGTCATAGGCCCGGCAGGACTGGCGGGTCTGGGCAATTTCCAGAAAGTTCATATCATTACCTCCCAGCTTTTTCCACCAGTATAGCACACCGCCCGGAAAAAAGCAATGTGATTACAGTTCCCGTTTCCCATAGAACCGGGCAGACAGGAACCAGGAAAGGGCATACAGCCCAACGGCAGCCAGGAAGGCCAGAGGCAGGGCCGGGGCAAACGAGGCAGCCTGGGCAAAAATAGGATCGGGCAGCACAATGCTGGCAACGGCGCTGAGACCGCAAAACAGGCCCACCATCACCAGATACACCATCCGTCCCTTTTCCACCCCGAACCGGAAAATCAGCGGCAGGGTAATGGCGGGAACCACGCAGCCGGTCAGTGCCAGCGCCGCCATCAGGCTGAGGAATTCTTCCGCCCGGAAACCGCCGTCAGACAGCATGCCGATGATCTGCGCGATTCCGGAGAGCACCAGCACCAGTCCCGCGGAGATCAGCCCGGTGAGATACTTGGCGCTCACCAGCTGACAGCGGCTATAGGGCAGGGTTCCGGCAAATGGTTCCCACTTGCACTGGGCCTCATAGGCCAGCAGGTTCACCGGCACCATGCTGGCCAAAATGCAAGGATAGAACAGCATGAACAGGTTATTGCCGCCGGTAAACGGCGAAGCCAGGGCAAACACCAGTACAATGAGAAGATACGCCCGGCAGTATTTGCAGGCCATGTAAAAATCCTTTAGGAGCAAGCCTTTCATCTTATTTTGCCTCCTTCACCATAAAAATGAACAGCTCCTCGATGCTGATGGGCACCACATGCCAGCCCTCCGGAACCGCCGCCCGGAGCACCAGGGCCTCCACGCCGTAGGGAGAGGCCTTCTGACTTTTCACCGCGCCCTCCGGCAGCTGCCCCAGCTGCTCCCGGGTGCACAGCAGCAGGCCGTATTCCTCCAGAAGCCGATCCTTTTCTTCATACAGCAGCAGCTTTCCCTTGTGGAGGAAGGCGATGTAGTCACACAGCTTTTCCAAATCGCTGACGATGTGGGAGGAAATCAGAATGGAGTGGTTCTCCTCCCGGGTGAAATCCCGGAACATCTCCACCACCTCGTCCCGCACCACCGGATCCAGGCCGCTGGTGGCCTCGTCCAGGATCAGAAGCTTGGGATGGTGGGACATGGCAATGGCGATGCCCAACTTCATTTTCATACCCCGGGAGAATTCCTTGAAGGGCTTTTTCTCCGGGATGGACAGCCTCTCCAGGTATGCCTCATACCGGCTCTGATCCCACTGGCGGAAGGTCAGTGCCATGATTTTGCCCACCTGCATGGCGGTCAGGCACTCGGGAATGCCCACCTCATCCAGCACCACGCCAACATTCTCCTTGGTTAGCCGGAGGTTATCCCGGTTGTCCCTGCCCAGGATGGTGACGGTGCCGCTGTCCCGGCGGAGCATATCCAGGATCAGCTTGATGGTGGTGCTTTTCCCCGCGCCGTTTTCGCCGATAAGGCCCAGGATGCACCCACTGGGCAGGGTCAGGCTCAGGTCATCCAGGCAGAAGCCGGGATAGGTTTTGGTCAAATTTTGAATTTCCAGTGCGTTCATAGGGATTCCTCCAGGCTGAAGCGTACCATTTCCAGAATTTCCTCCCGGCTCAGGCCGCAGGAGACGGCAAGCTTCTTGATTTGTTCGATATGGTCTTCGATTTTTTTCAGATGCTCCTCCCGCAGCAGCTCCACATTTTTCGGCGCCACAAAGCTGCCCTTACCGGGGATGGTGTAAAGAAAGCCCTCCTGCTCCAGCTCGTCATAGGCCCGCTTGGTGGTGATGAAGCTGATCCGCAGATCCTTGGCCAGCCCCCGGATGGAGGGGAGCAGGTCGTTCTCCTGCAATTCGCCGCTGATGATCTGGGCCTTGATCTGGGAATAGATCTGATCGTAGATGGGCGCACCGCTTTTGTTGTCAATGAGTATGTGCATGCCTTCACCTCTGTATAAACTGTATATGCTGATTATATACGCCATATACGCATTTGTCAATAGGAGAATGCAAGAAAGTCAAAAAAGCGGCGTACCGCCAATGCGTGCGCGGGCTGGGAGGTGTTCGTAACACCATTGGCTACCGCTCGGTATCGCTACTACGGCAAATTGTAATTTTGCGGCGTAAAGGCTCCCCTGAAAGG
>CAYYGF010000097.1:0-7913 GCA_964471315.1 uncultured Oscillospiraceae bacterium
GAGCTATAGCAGCAGGTCTTGTCTTTCAGACAGCTTTGATATTGTACAACAGCATTCGCTATTTGTCAATACTTTTTTCAAATTTTTTTGTCCGTGGAAAAACCTGCCGCCGCACTGGCGGCAGGTTCCATTCCACAATTGAACCGAATTACACCAGCTCGATGACAGCCATCTCAGCGGCGTCACCGCGGCGGGGGCCGGTACGGGTCACCCGGGTGTAGCCGCCATTACGGTCGGCGTACTTGGGGGCGATCTCCTTGAACAGCTTCTGGGCCACATCCTCCTTGGTGATGAAGGACAGGGCACGGCGATAGGCGGCCAGGTTGCCCTTCTTGCCCAGGGTGATCATCTTCTCAACCACGGGCTGCACTTCCTTGGCACGATAGAAAGTGGTTTCCATCTTGCCGGTCTCCAGCAGGTCGGTAACCTGCTGACGCAGCAGGGCCTTTCTCTGTGCGCTGGTCTTTCCCAGCTTACGAGTGCCGAACATGAACGTTTCCTCCTTTTTTAAAGGTTAGACTCTTTTAGTTGTTGCTGCCAGGTTCCTCGCTGGCCAGGGACAGGCCCATCATCTCCAGCTTCTTCTGAACCTCATCCAGAGACTTCTTGCCCATGTTGCGAACCTTCATCATGTCCTCACCGGTCTTGTTGATTAGGTCGGCGACGGTATTGATGTTGGCGCGCTTCAAGCAGTTGAAGCTGCGGACGGACAGATCCAGTTCATCAATGGTCATGGACAGCTTAGCATCCGGGCGGTCAGCCGTCTTTTCCACAACGGTGGAGGAGGTGCTGACAGAATCAGACAGATTGGTGAACACTGTCAGATGATCCGACAGGATCTTGGCGCCCAGGGAAACCGCGTCCTTGGCAGAGATGGTGGAGTCGGTCCAGACCTCCAGGGTCAGCTTGTCGTAGTCGGTCTTATCTCCGACCCGGCAGGGCTCCACCGTGTAATTCACCTTGGTCACAGGAGAATAGATGGAGTCGATGGGAATCACGCCGATCACAGTCTGCGCGGTCTTGTTCCGGTCAGCGGAAACATAGCCACGGCCCTGAGACAGGGTGATCTCCATATTAAAGGTGGCATCCTCACCCAGAGTGCAGATATGCAGTTCGGGGTTCAGAATTTCAACCTCAGCATCCGCCTTGATATCGCCGGCAGTAACCTCACAGGGGCCAACCGCGTCGATATGCACAGTCTTGACACCGGCGCTGTGCAGCTTCGGGGTGATCCGCTTGACATTCAGCACGATCTCCGTCACATCCTCGGTGACACCGGGGATGGTGGAGAACTCATGCTGTACGCCCTGGATCTTCACGGAAGTCGCGGCGTAGCCGGGCAGGCTGCTGAGCAAAATCCGACGCAGAGAATTTCCCAGGGTCATGCCATAGCCACGCTCCAAAGGCTCCACAACATACTTGCCGTATGCGGGATTCTCGGGCTGGTCAAGACAGGTGATGCGGGGCTTTTCAATTTCTACCATGAAACAAAACCCTCCTTAAGAGTGTGGGGAAAGGACTTTCCCCACCAGAAAACAATGCATACGGACAGGGGGGAGATTATTACTTGGAGTACAACTCGACGATGAGGTGCACAGCGATATCGAAGTCGATATCTGCCTTGGTGGGCATAGCAATAACCTTGCCCTGGAGGGTGTTCTTATCACGATCCAGCCACTTGGGAGCAGCAACAAATGCGTCGTCTTCCTTCAGCTTCTTGAAGAAGTTGTTGGAAACGCTCTTCTCGCACACGGCGACAACATCGCCCACCTTCACCAGGTAGCTGGGGATGTTGACCCGCTTGCCGTTGACGATAAAGTGACCATGGTTCACCAGCTGACGGGCCTGACGGCGGGAGTTGGCGAAGCCCAGACGGTACACCACGTTGTCCAGGCGGCGCTCCACGAAGGTCAGCAGCTCCTCACCGGTGTTGCCTTCCATACGGGCAGCCTTGTCGTAGTAGTTGCGGAACTGCTTCTCCTGGATGCCGTAAACAAACTTGACCTTCTGCTTCTCGGTCAGCTGAGTGGCGTACTCAGACTTCTTCGCTCTTCTCTGGCCGCCGGGGTTCTTGTTGGAAGTCTTGGAATAACCCATTGCGGCAGGAGAAACGCCCAGCGTTCTGCAACGCTTCAGCACGGGCTGCATATTCTTAGCCATAACGCAAAATTCCTCCTATAGCGTAATCAGACACGACGTCTCTTGGGGGGACGGCAGCCATTGTGAGCAATGGGGGTGACGTCCTTGATCATAACGACTTCCAGGCCGGCAGTCTGCAGGGCGCGGATCGCAGCCTCACGTCCCTGGCCGGGGCCCTTCACATAAACCTCAACGGTCTTCAGGCCGTATTCCATCGCAGCCTTTGCAGCGGTCTCAGCAGCAGTCTGAGCGGCATAGGGGGTGGATTTCCGGGAGCCACGGAAGCCCAGTCCGCCGGAGGAAGCCCAGCTCAGGGCATTGCCTTCCAGGTCGGTGATGGTAACCATGGTGTTATTGAAAGAGGAGCGGATATGTGCCGCACCCTTTTCTACGTTCTTGCGCTCACGACGGCGCTTGACGACCTTCTTAGTAGTTTTCGCAGCCATTTACATATCCCTCCTTACTTCTTCTTGTTCGCAATGGTCTTCTTGGGGCCCTTGCGGGTACGGGCGTTGGTCTTGGTGCGCTGGCCATGAACGGGCAGGCCGCGGCGGTGACGCAGGCCGCGGTAGCAGCCAATTTCGCTCAGCCGCTTGATGTTCATAGCGGTCTCCCGGCGCAGGTCACCTTCGATGATATAGTGATGCTCGATGGCATCACGCAGCTGTGCCTCCTGCTCCTCGGTCAGATCCTTGACCCGGGTATCGGGGTCGATACCGGTGGTCTTCAGAACCTCGGCGGCGCGGGCGGGGCCAATGCCGTAGATATAGGTCAGAGCAACTTCGATCCGCTTGTCGCGGGGAAGATCGATACCAGAAATACGTGCCATAACTTCTCAGCACCTCCTATTAGCCTTGTCTCTGCTTATGCTTGGGGTTTTCGCAAATTACCATTACGCGACCCTTGCGCTTAATAATCTTGCACTTTTCGCACATGGGTTTAACGGACGGTCTTACCTTCATACTGTTTAACCTCCATATGAGAACGTTCTTCTCGAATTTTACTTGCTTCTCCAGGTGATCCGGCCTTGGGTCAAATCATAAGGAGACATTTGAACGGTTACTTTGTCACCGGGCAAGATCTTGATGAAATTCATTCTGAGCTTGCCGGAAATGTGTGCCAGAATGGTGTGTCCGTTGCCAATGTCGACTTTGAACATTGCATTCGGCAGTGCATCGGTTACGATGCCCTCAATCTCGATTACGTCGTCCTTAGCCAAGTTATTACCCTCCCAGGTTGTTCGCTTGCATCTGCCTGGCAAGAAACGCCAGGTCTCTTCGTAATTCGCCGTTGAGCACTTTGTCGCCGGAGAGCAGTTTCCCGGCAACTCTGGTCTCAGAGCGAAGGACTTTTTGAACATGTCGGCGCTTTTTCCGCTTCGGCTTTTCCAGGGTTCGATCTTTTCCGTTGGCCAGGAACAGGTAGGTTTGATCCTGCGCGATTACGTAAAACCATTCTCCTTGATCCCGTCCCGCTACGGAAACGACCACATCGGAAATTTGAAAATCCGGTATTGCTGGATCCATTGTTCAACGTCCTTCGGTGACGGTGAGTATTTCCGGCTCGCCGTCGGTGATGAGTACAGTATTTTCATAGTGTGCCGAAAGCTTGCCGTCGGCAGTCACCGTAGTCCAGCCATCCTTGAGAACCTGCACCTCATAGGTGCCAACGTTCACCATAGGCTCCACCGCGATGGTCATACCAGGCAGCAGTCTCGGCCCACGGCCGGGGGCACCGTAATTCGGAACCTCCGGCTCCTCATGCAGCTTTCGTCCTACGCCGTGACCTACGAAGGAACGAACCACCGCAAAACCGTTAGACTCCACATACGTCTGAATGGCGTGGGAGATATCTTGCACGCGCTTGCCCTTGGTGGCAAACCGAATTCCTTCATAGAAGGATTGGGTTGTCACATCAATGAGCTTCTGCGCTTCGGTGCTGATGGCACCACAGGCAAAGGTTTGAGCGCAATCTCCATGAAAACCCTTGTAGTACGCACCCACGTCCACGGACACGATGTCCCCTTCCTTTAGGATGTAACCACCCGGAATTCCGTGGATAACCGTGCTGTTGACGCTGATGCACGCGCTTGCGGGATAGCCGTTGTAGTTCAGAAACGACGGTTTCGCGCCCTGACTCACGATGAAATCGTGAACGGCATGGTCGATCGCTCTTGTCGATACGCCGGGTCTTACCATTTCCCCTGCCAACGCACGGGCTGCCGCGGTAATTTTACAGGCCTGGCGCATGGACTCCAGCTCATGTTCATTTTTGATTGCGATCATACCCGAGCCCCTATTGCCTTGAGAATATCCTCGTTTGCCCCTTCGATGGACTGGCTGCCGTTGACCGTGCGCAGTCTGCCAAGCTTATCGTAGAAGTCCTTCAGAACCTCCGTGGATGCGTGGTAGACCTCCAGTCGATGTCGGACGGTTTCTGGTTTGTCATCCTTACGGATGATCAACTCGCCGCCGCACAGGTCGCAGACACCTTCTGTCTTGGGGGGATTGGCGGTGACGTGGTAGCTGGCGCCGCATTTGGAGCACACTCTCCGGCCGGTCATCCGGCCTTCGATCTCCCCGTCGTCCACCTCGATGGAAATTACATGGTCGATTTTGACACCCTTATTTTCCAGGGCCTCCGCCTGGGCCAGCGTGCGAGGCACGCCGTCCAGGATGAAGCCGTTCTGGCAATCGGGCTGGGCCACCCGATCCGCGACGATGCCGAGGATCAGCTCGTCGGGAACGAGGCTGCCCTCGTCCATGTACTGTTTTGCTTTTTTGCCAAGCTCCGTACCCTTGGCCATGGCCTCGCGGAGCATGTTCCCGGTAGAAATGGCGGGAATGGCAAGCTTCTTTACCAGCAGCTCAGCCTGGGTTCCCTTTCCGGCGCCGGGCGCGCCCAGTAGAATGAGATTCATTCTGCCATACCTCCCTGACTTAATCCAGGAAGCCCTTGTAGTGCCGCATGAGCATCTGCGCCTCCAGTGCTTTCACCGTCTCCAGGGCAACGCCCACAACGATGATGACGGAGGTGCCGCCGATAGCCAGATTCCGGACACCGTCCATGACGTTACCGGCAATGATCGGCAGCAGCGCAACGATACCCAAGTAAATGGCACCAAAGACCACAATCTTGTTAATGACCTTCTGGATGAAGTCCGCGGTGGGCTTGCCGGGACGGAAGCCGGGGATAAAGCCGCCGTTTTTCTTCAGATTGTTGGAAATCTCCACGGGATCATACTGGATGGTGGAGTAGAACCAGCTGAAGAAGAAGATCATTAGGAAGTAGATGACCGCATAGACCCAGCTCGTGGAGCTCCACACATGGGTGTACCACCAACCCTCCGTCCAACCAGGAACGAAAGCGCAGACGGTAGCAGGCAGGGAGCAGATAGACTGGGCAAAGATGACAGGCATAACACCGGACATGCTCACCTTGATGGGCAGGTTGGTGTTCTGGCCGCCGTAAACCTTGCGGCCCACAACGCGCTTGGCATACTGGATGGGAATCCGGCGCTCCGCGTCGTTGATGAAAATAATGAACAGAACCAGTGCGGCCATACCCACCAGCACGATGATGACAGACCACCAAGTCATCTTGATCAGATTGCCCACCATTGCGGGGATACCGGAGATGATGTTGGCAAACAGGATCATGGAGATGCCGTTGCCGATACCAAACTCGGTGATCTGCTCACCCAACCACATAACCATGGCAGAACCGGCAGTAAACGCCAGAACGATCACCAGGCCAGGCAGGAAACCGGACTCCACAATGGTCATACCGTAAGATGCTTCATAATTGGTCAGCATCTTGTAGTAAGCCAAGCCCATCAGCAGGCCCAGGCCCACGGTGGTGTAACGGGTGATCCTGGCAATCTTCTTCTTGCCTTCCTCACCGCCGTCCTTCGCCAGACGCTCCAGATAAGGAATGGCGATGGTCAGCAGCTGGATGATGATGGACGCGTTAATGTAGGGCTGAATACCCAGCGCGAATACCGTAGCCCGGGAGAAGGCGCTGCCGGACATCGCGTTGTACAGGCCCAGGATCGTATTGGACAGCACACTGTCGAAGTAATTCGCCAGGGTACCCACGTCGATGAAGGGAACGGGGATGACGTTGCCAACACGGTAGATCAGAAGGATAAACAGGGTGAAGATGATCTTTTTGCGCAGTTCCGGAATGCTCCAAGCATTACGAAGTGTCTGTAACACTTAGACCACCTCGGCCTTTCCGCCTGCCTGCTCAATCTTTTCCTTAGCAGACTCAGAGAAAGCCGCAGCCTTAACAGTAACCTTTTTGGTCAGAGTGCCGTTGGCCAGCACCTTCAGACCATAGGGGCAAGCGGGGATAATGCCGGCCTCGATCAGAGCGGCAGCATCAACCACAGCGCCGTCCTCGAACTTGTTCAGCGCAGCCAGATTGACAGCAGTCAGAGGCTTGGCGAACACGTTGTGGAAGCCACGCTTGGGGATACGCCGTGCCAGGGGCATCTGGCCGCCTTCAAAGCCCACCCGGACCTTGCCGCCGGAACGGGCCTTCTGGCCCTTGTGACCACGACCGCCGGTCTTACCGTTGCCGGTACCAACGCCGCGGCCCTTACGCTTGCCCACATGGGTGGAGCCAGCAACGGGAGAAAGTTCATGAAGCTTCATCATTCTTCTCCTCCTTATTCAACTTCGGTGACCTGCAGCAGGTAAGCGATCTTGGCGATCTTGCCGCGGGTCTGGGTGTTGTCCGGCTGGATGGTAACCTGGCCGATCTTACGCAGACCCAGGCTCTCAGCGGTAGCGATGTGCTTATCCAGACGGCCGTTCAGGCTCTTAACAAGCTTAATCTTTAGGTTTGCCATGTTAAAACGCCCTCCTTAACCAACGATTTCTTCTACGCTCTTACCGCGGACAGCAGCGACCTGCTCGGGGGAACGCAGGGAAGTCAGACCAGCCATGGTGGCCTTGACAACGTTCTGGGGATTGTTAGAACGCAGGCACTTGGCGCAGATGTTCCGGATGCCCACAGCCTCCATAACCGCACGGACAGCACCGCCGGCGATAACGCCGGTGCCTTCGGGAGCGGGCTTCAGCAGAACCGTGCCAGCGCCGAAAATGCCGATGACATCGTGGGGAATGGTATCACCCGCCAGGGAGATCTTGACCATGTTCTTCTTGGCATCGGCGATGCCCTTCAGAATAGCCTCGGAAACCTCGGCGGCCTTACCCAGGCCGTAGCCCACAGTACCCTTGCCGTCGCCAACAACCACCAGAGCGGAGAACTTCATGACGCGGCCGCCCTTCACGGTCTTGGAGACGCGGTTCAGGTAAACGACCTTCTCAATGAGCTCGGGAGCATCATTGTTAGTCTTATTATAAGCCATTTCTTTTCCTCCTTACTCTTAGAACTTGAGGCCGCCCTCGCGGGCGCCTTCCGCCAGGGCTGCCACACGGCCGTGGTAAACATAGCCGCCGCGGTCAAAGATGACCTCTTCGATGCCCTTTGCCTTGGCACGCTCAGCAAGAACCAGGCCAACCTTCTTGGCGGCTTCGCAGTTGCCGGTGGTGCCCTCAAATTCCTTCTCCAGCGTATTGGCGGAAACCAGAGTCACGCCGTTAACGTCGTCGATGATCTGGGCGTAAATGTTCGCGTTGGAACGGAACACGTTCAGACGGGGACGCTCAGGAGTGCCGGAGATCTTGCCACGAACGCGGACATGCCGATGCATGCGCATTGCTTTCTTATTGATCTTGCTAACCATTTCGGCACACCTCCATTAC
>CAYYGF010000098.1:0-7873 GCA_964471315.1 uncultured Oscillospiraceae bacterium
GTTCAGATCCTCGTCAATGAAGCGCTCATAGTGGCCCAGATCCAGATCGGTTTCCGCGCCGTCCTCCGTGACGTAGACCTCACCGTGCTGGTAAGGGCTCATGGTGCCAGGATCCACGTTGATGTAGGGATCCAGCTTCTGAGCAGCCACCTTCAGCCCCCGGGCCTTCAGCAGACGGCCGAGAGACGCGGCAGTAATGCCCTTGCCCAGGCCGGAAACCACACCGCCGGTCACAAAGATATATTTTGTCATTTTCTATGCTCTCCTTCCGCTTACTCTACTGTAACGGATTTTGCCAGGTTCTTGGGTTTGTCAATATCGCAGCCGTTTTCCTTTGCCACATGGTAGGCGAGCAGCTGCAGCGGAATGATCTCCACCACAGCGCACAGCAGCGGATCCACCTTGGGAATGAAGATCATATCGTCCGCCAGGGAGACGATCTTCTGGTTTTCCCGGTTGGCTACCGCCAGCACCTCCGCGCCCCGGGCCTTGACCTCCACGATGTTGCTCATGGTTTTCTCCACCACCGCGCCATTGCAGCACAGGGCAATCACCGGCTGACCCTCATGGATTAAGGCGATGGTTCCATGCTTCAACTCGCCCGCAGCGTAGGATTCGGCGTGGATGTAGGAAATCTCCTTCATCTTCAGCGCCCCTTCCAGAGCCACGGCATAGTCCGTATTGCGGCCGATGAAGAACATGGAGGGTGTTTCGTGATATTTCTTTGCCAGCTTGGGGATGCCAGGGTTCATGTCCAGCACCTGCTGAATCTGCTTGGGCAGGGCCTTCAACGCATTCAGCAGACGGCGGTATTCCCCGTCCTCTACGGTCTTTAACTCCTTGGCCGCGCTCAGCGCGAACAGGTACAGCACCAGCAGCTGGGTGGTATAGCCCTTGGTGGTGGCCACAGCAATTTCCGGGCCGGCCCAGGTATACAGCGTCACATCCGCCAATTTCGCGATGGTGCTGCCCACCACATTGACAATGGCCAGCACCTTCGCCCCCCGGCGGCGGCACTCCTTCATGGCAGCAATGGTGTCCGCCGTCTCACCGGACTGGGACAGCACAATCAGCAGCGTATGCTCGTCAACCAGGGGATCAGCGTAGCGCAGCTCGCTGGCCAGCTCCACCTGCACCGGGATCCGGCACAGCTTTTCAATTGTATATTTTCCCGCGCAGCCGGCGTAATACGCAGACCCGCAGGCAGTAATCAAAATTTTATGGACATCCTTCATCAGCGCCGGGTCAAAACCCTCCAGGACGATCTCGCCGTTCTGGATTCTGGGGGCCAGGGTCGCCTTGGCCGCCCGGGGCTGCTCCATGATCTCCTTGAGCATGAAATGGTCATAGCCGCCCTTTTCCGCCGCCTGGATATCCCAGGTAATCCGGCTGACGGGCTTGGAAATCTCCCGCCCGGCGCAGTCAAACACCCGGATGGAATCCGGGGTCAGCTCCGCAAATTCCCCGTCCTCCAGATAAATGGCATTTCTGGTATAGGCAACCATGGCGGTAACATCGGAGGCAAAGTAATTCTCGCCGATGCCCACGCCCAAAATCAAGGGGCTGGCTTCCCGAACCACGAAAATCCGATCCGGCTCATCGGAACAGACAATTCCCAGAGCATAGGAACCCTGTAGGCGGTTGGATGCTTTCATCACCGCCTGCTTAAAATCACCCCGGTAGTACATTTCTACCAGGTGAACAATGACCTCGGTGTCCGTCTCGCTTTCAAAGTGGTAGCCCTTTTCCGTCAATTCCCGGCGCAGCTCCACGTAATTCTCAATAATGCCATTGTGTACCACGGCAAAGCGGCCGTCGTTGCTGGCATGGGGATGGGCGTTGGTGTCCGTGGGCGCGCCATGGGTTGCCCAGCGGGTGTGTCCAATGCCGGTGGTGCCGGGGGTCAGCCGGCCATCCTGGGTTTTTTCGCACAGGTTCGCGATGCGTCCGGTAACTTTGCTGATCTGTATGGTATTTCCCTGGATCACTGCCAGGCCGGCGGAGTCATAGCCCCGATACTCCAGCTTTTTCAGTCCTTCCAGCAGCACCGGCGCCGCATTCTGCGAACCGGTGTAACCTACTATTCCGCACATAAGGAACCTCCTCGTATATCTGATTTTGGCTTCAAGGAAAAGCGGTCTTTTGCAAGGCCGCTTTTCCCGGAAAGCCTCAAAAACGGCTTTTTCTCTGATGTTCCGTTGGATTGTTACTCCCATTCCACCGTTGCCGGGGGTTTGGAGGTAATGTCGTAAACAATGCGATTGATATGGGGAACCTCATTGACGATCCGCACGGAGGCGCGATCCAGAACCTCATAGGGAATTCTCGTCCACTCCGCGGTCATAAAGTCCTTGGTGGTAACGCTGCGCAGGGCCAGCACATATTCGTAGGTTCGGCCGTCGCCCATAACGCCCACACTCTTCGCGTTGGTCAACACCGCGAAATACTGACTGCACAGATCGCCAAGCTCCGCTTTTCCGATTTCCTCCCGGAAAATGAAATCCGCGTCCCGGAGGATGTCCAGCTTCTCCTTGGTCACATCCCCCAAAATCCGGATGGCCAGGCCCGGCCCCGGGAAGGGCTGACGGTGCACCAGATAATCCGGCAGTCCCAACTCCTTCCCCAGCTGGCGGATCTCATCCTTAAACAGGTGATCCAGAGGCTCCAGAACCGCCCGAAACTGCTCGATCACCTCTCTGGGCAGGAGCTTATTATGGTGGCTCTTGATCACATCCGCGTCACCAGCGCCGGACTCAATTACATCGGGGTAGATGGTGCCCTGGGCAAAGAAGTCCTCTTTGGTGATGCCGAATTTCATTGCTTCGTCCAGGAATACATACCCAAACTCCGCGCCAATGATCTGGCGCTTGCGCTGGGGATCCGCCACACCCCGGAGCTTCTCCAGGAAGCGCTGCTCGGCATCCACCCGGACAAAGTGCATATCCCACTTGGCAAAAGCGGCTTCCACCTCGTCGCCTTCGTTTTTGCGCATACAGCCGTGATCCACAAAGACCGCCGTCAGCCGGTCTCCCACCGCCTCGGCCAGCAGCGCCGCCAGAACGGAAGAATCCACGCCGCCGGACAAGGCCAGCAGCACCCGGCCCTTGGGGCCGATGGTTTCCCGCAGCTGGGCAACCGTCCGTTTGCAGAAATCGCCCATGGTCCAGGTTCCCTTCGCGCCGCAGACCTCATAGAGGAAGTTGCGCAGCATCTGGGCGCCAAACTGGGTATGATCCACCTCGGGGTGGAACTGGACGCCATAGAACCCCCGGCTTTCATCGGCGATGGCGGCGTTGGGGCAGGCATCGGTATGGGCAACCAACGCAAAGCCCTCCGGCACCTTCGCCATGTAGTCGCCATGGCTCATCCAGGAAATCGCCTGCTCCGGGATGTCCTTAAAGAGCTTGCAACCCGTATTATAATAGGTGACGGTCTTGCCGTACTCCCGGGCAGTGTCCTCCTGGGCCGCGGTGACCTGACCGCCCAGGGTGTGGGCCATCAGCTGGCAGCCATAGCAGATGCCCAGAATGGGCACACCCAGAGAGAATACCTCCAGGTCAACATGGGGAGATTCCTCCAGGTACACGCTGTTGGGGCCGCCGGTGAAAATGATACCCATCGGCCCGAAGGCCCGGATTTCCTCCATGGAGACGGTATAGGGCTTGATTTCGCAGTACACATGATGCTCCCGAACCCGGCGGGCAATCAGCTGGTTATACTGGCCGCCAAAATCCAGGATCAGAATTTTTTCTTCCATAGCAGCCTCCCATTACAGATCAATGGCGGCGGCTTCGCCGGTAACGCCGGAAAGCACAGGTTTCAGCGTTTCCAGATACCGCTCCACCTGCTCCGGGCAGCGGCCAATATACAGGGCAGGGTCCAGCACCGCTTCCATTTCTTCCTTGCTCATGCCGAATTCCGGATGGGCAGACAGGTCAGCCAGCAGATCCCAGCTCTGCCCCGCCTTCATCTTGGCGGTGGCATCCATGGAACAGGTACGGATGATCTCGTGGAGCTGCTGGCGGTCACCACCCCGCTTCACGCCCTCCATCATCAGATTCTCCGTGGCAATGAAGGGCAGGTACTCCCGTACGGTCTTTTCCACGATCTTTTCATTCACATGCAGGCCGTCGGTAACATTCTGAGCCAGGCGCAGCACCGCGTCGGCGCAGAGGAACCCCTCGGGCATGGAAATACGGCGGTTCGCCGAGTCGTCCAGCGTCCGCTCCAGCCACTGGGTGGAGGCGGTCATGGGCGCGTTCATGGCGTCCGCCATCAAATAACGGGAAAGCGAACAGATTCGCTCGGAGCGCATGGGATTGCGCTTATAAGCCATAGCGGAGGAGCCGATCTGGTTTTTCTCAAAGGGTTCCTCCACCTGCCGGTCATGCTGCAGCAGACGGATGTCGTTGGCCATCCGGTAGCAGCTCTGGGCAATGGAGGACAGGCAGTTCAGAATCCGGCTGTCCAGCTTCCGGGGATAGGTCTGACCGCAGACATCAAAGCAACGGTCAAAGCCGAACTCCGCGCTGATGCGGCGGTTCATTTCGTCAATTTTCGCCGTATCCCCGTCAAACAGCTCCAGGAAGCTGGCCTCGGTGCCGGTGGTACCCCGGCAGCCCAGGAACTTCATGGTGCTGATGACAAACTCCAGTTCCTCCAGGTCGGAGGCCAGGTCCTGGAGCCACAGGGTCGCCCGCTTGCCCACAGTGACAAGCTGGGCAGGCTGGTAATGGGTATAGCCCAGGGTGGGCATGGCCTTGTACTGATCCGCGAAGGCGGCCAGGTTTGCCATGACCTTTTTCAGCTCACCACGCAGGTATTCCAGGCCCTGGCGGTAGATGACGATATCCGCATTGTCGGTGACATAGCAGCTGGTGGCACCCAAGTGGATGATACCAGCGGCAGAGGGTGCCGCTTTGCCATAGGTATAGACGTGGGCCATCACATCGTGGCGCACTTCCTTTTCCCGGGCAGCGGCACAGTCAAAGTCGATGTCCGTGATGTGGGCTTCCAGCTCCGCCACCTGCTCCTTGGTGATGGGCAGGCCCAGCTCCTGCTCCGCCCGTGCCAGAGCCACCCACAGCTTGCGCCAGGTCTGGATCCGGGTCTCGGCAGAGAACAGCTTCAGCATATATTCGGAGGCATAGCGGGAACTTAAGGGGGATTCATAATATTCTCTCATGGCTTCCTCCTCAGCGAATGATGATGCTGTCCCGCTCGGGGCCGACGGACACATAGCCAATGTGGCAGCCAATCTGCGCCTCTACATATTCCACATAATCCCGGGCCTCCTGGGGCAGATCCTCCCAGCGGCGGACACCGGAGATGTCCTGCTTCCAGCCCTTGTGGTACTCCACCACAGGCTTTGCCTCCGCCAGCAACGCCGGGAAGGGGAATTCGTCGGTCTGCTTACCATTGACAATATAGTGCGAGCAAACAGGAATCTCATCCAGATAGCTCAGCACGTCCAGCTTGGTCAGGGCGATATTGGTCGCTCCCTGAACCTGGACGCCATAGCGGGTAGCCACCAGGTCAATGGGGCCGACGCGACGGGGGCGGCCCGTCTTGGCGCCGTACTCACCGCCGGCCTCCCGCAGCCGCTCCGCCTCGTGGCCGAACATTTCACAGGTAAAGGGGCCTTCGCCCACGCAGGTGGAGTAGGCTTTCACCACGCCAACAACCGCATCCAGCCGGGCAGAAGGCAGGCCGGAACCCACCGGGGCGTAGGCGGCGATGGCATTGGAGGAAGTGGTGTAAGGATGAATGCCGTAATCCAGATCCCGCAGAGCGCCCAGCTGGGCCTCGAACAGAATCTTCTTGCCTTGCGCTTGGGCATTTCTCAAGAACGCGCCGGTGTCGCAGATATAGGGCTTGATCTTTTCGCAGTAGGTATCCAGCCAGGTTTCCAGCTCGGCCATGGTGACCTTTTCCGCGCCGTAAACCCCGGCCAGAGTTAGGTTCTTCCACTCCAGCAGATCCTTCAGATGCTCCTTCAAGTGCTCGGGATAGAGCAGTTCGCCTGCCAGAACGGTCTTTTTCTGGTACTTGTCAGAATAGAAAGGCGCGATGCCCTGTTTGGTGGAGCCGAACTTCTTGTCCTTCAGCCGGGCTTCCTCCAGGCCGTCCAGAGCCCGGTGCCAGGGCATCAGCAAGGATGCCCGGTCACTGATTTTCAGATTCTCCGGGGTCAGAGGCACGCCCTTGGCGGCGACTTCCTCCATCTCCTTCCAGAGGTTTTCCGGATCCAGCGCCACGCCGTTGCCCAGGATGTTCACCACGCCTGGACGGAAAATGCCGGAGGGCAGCAGGTGCAGGGCAAACTTGCCGTAGGAATTGATAACGGTATGACCGGCGTTGCCGCCGCCCTGGTAGCGCACCACCACGTCGAAGTCCTGGGTCAGCAGATCCACCATCCGGCCCTTGCCTTCATCGCCCCAGTTGATGCCAACAATCGCACAATTCTGCATGGTTCCCCTCCTTACAGATGGGCTTCCAGCCGCCGCATGATCTCGGCGTAGGCTTCTTCCACGCCGCCCAGATCCCGGCGGAAACGATCCTTGTCCAGCTTCTCGCCGGTCTTGGAATCCCACAGGCGGCAGGTGTCCGGGCTGATTTCGTCAGCCAGCACAATGGTGCCGTCGGACAGGCGGCCAAACTCCAGCTTGAAGTCCACCAGGGTCACGCCGCAGGATTTCCAGAATGCCTTTAGGAATGCGTTAACCCGGAAGGAATATTCCTCGATGGTAGTAATCTCCTCGGGAGTGGCCAGCTTCAAGGCCAGCGCATGATAGGTATTGAGCAGGGGATCGCCCAGCTCGTCATTTTTATAGGAGAACTCAATGGTAGGCTGTTCAAACACAATGCCTTCCTCCACGCCGTAGCGCTTGGAGAAGGAGCCTGCGGAAATGTTCCGGACAATGACCTCCAGAGGCACAATCTGTACCTTCTTCACCAGAGTTTCCCGCTGGCTCAGTTCCTGAACATAGTGGGTCGGCACGCCGCTCTTTTCCAGCTTGGCCATCAGGCGGTTGCTCATCTGGTTGTTGATGACGCCCTTGCCCTGAATGGTACCCTTCTTCAAGCCGTTAAAAGCGGTGGCGTCGTCCTTATATTCGACGATCAAAAGCTCCGGATCGTCGGTCGCGTAAACCTTCTTGGCCTTGCCCTCGTATAGCTGCTCTTTCTTTTCCATGGTTGATTCCTCCATATGTTGAAACAGTTAAGGATTGGGCCGGCCACGCCGGCCCATCTGTTATTATACTAGAAATATGGCAAACGGAAATATTTTTTTGCGTGATTCGCTGCCAAAACGCACATTTTTTCCCTTTTACACAAAACCGGCACTTGAAATCCGGTCTTTTTTATCCAGAAATCTTCCGGTCAAGGGGCTACTTTCCGCTGTCGCCGTAGTTCGCCAGAACCCGCGCCGAGGGATCGTTGACATCACAGCCCTCCCAGGATTTGTTCGGCATCCAGAAATCCACAATCATCTGTCCCTGGCCGGGATAGTATTTCTCAAAAATCTCCCGGTAGAGCAGGGATTCCTTGGTAAAGGGCTGGGCGTGGGTATAGACTGCCCGCTTGCGTTCATACTCCTCCTGGGTATAATAGTTTTCCGCGTATTCCTTCAGATAATTCACCATGGAATGGCCAACCGCGTCGGAAAAAGCCGCCTTTTCCCGCCAGAGAATGTCTCGGGGCAGGTAATCCCCTTCTTCAAAGGCGTGGCGCAGCAGGTACTTGCCCTTGTTGTACTTGTTTAGCTTCAACTCTGGATCGATGGCCATGACATACTTCACGAAGTCCAGGTCGCCGAAGGGCACCCGGGCCTCCAGGGAGTTGACGCTGATGCACCGGTCCGCCCGGAGCA
>CAYYGF010000099.1:0-7742 GCA_964471315.1 uncultured Oscillospiraceae bacterium
AGTGCCCGCTGTTGTCAAACGACGCGGAGATTTTGATTTCCAATTATCAAGATCGCGCCCAGAATGTCCTCAGGCCCTTTGAGGCGGTCGTATATGAGACGGTAGTATAAGTTGGAAAAATAACCAGCAATATGGGCGGCGTGATCGAAATGATTACGCCGCCTTTCTTCATGTCCCCAATCCAGGAATGTTTTTTCTTCAGGCAAACAGGGGTCGTAGTGCTGCTTCGTAAAACTGTCTGCCATCTGAGCATCTGTAACGTCTATCTATAATTTTCATTCGTCCATAATATCCAGTATCATCCTGGCACCCAGGCGGAAGCTGTTCTGAAACAGCAGACACTCTGCCATATCTTGGAACTCCCGCACACTGTCCGCATACCGGGAGAACAATTCTTTCTGTGCATCCGTCATGGTGGCCTGGAGCTTTTCTTCGTTCCGACTGATTCGTTGAAGGGCTTCCTTGTATTCCACACAGGGGCATGTGTCATATTCCGTTGGTTCGATATTGCCGTACCACAATTCTTCAAGAATTCTCATTTTGCATCCTCCCCGAAGATCAGCTCCTCTCGGATGATTTCCTCAGCTCTGGCGCGGATGTTGTTCATGGCACCAACCCAAGCCATTGGGTCGCTGGCTTTCAGTGCTTCCGTGATTCCCTCGGCTATCTTCATCTGCTCGATTATCCGCTCCAGCCTATCCTGCGTCTGCTCATTCAGGTCAGCCAGGTATGTCCACAGCTTTCCAGACAGGAGCAGGCAGTTGTACTGAATTGGCTTATGCTCTCTCAGATACTCCCGGCGCACCCGTCCCCACCTGCCAATGGGACGGGATTCTTGTGGCAGTTCCAGGTCAGGAATGGAATAATCGCCCACTCGAATGTATTGAATTTTCATAGTCATGCCTCCTTTACTTCGGTACTGTTATTTTACCGAGAGATCGAGAAGCAGTCGAATGTGTCGCCTTCCAAAGTTTATTACATTGATGTAACAAACTTGAAAATTTTACGACTTTATTACATGGCAGCAGCCATCCACACAGAGATCAAGCCCGGCAAGTGTCAATCACCTGCCGGGCTTGTCCAGTTTCAAATCAGCACCGCATTCCAGTGGATTTTCACGCTTCTGTTATAGTACGCGGACAAAATCATGCCGTTTGTCCTCCACAGAAAACTTCCGCGGGCATTATCCCTTATTCATAATGTGCGCCACCAGGCGCAGGTTTCGCTCAATAAGGATGTTTCTCGCCTCCAGGTTTCCCGCCTGGGCAAGGGTCAGGTAACGGCGTTCTTCTTCCTCCGTCAGGGGCTTGGGAAAGGATCCGGTGTTCAATTGCAGCGAATACAGAAGGGTACTCAGCATCAGCCAGGCCGCTGCGATCATACGCATCACCTCCATGGCTACTGTATTCGCCATTGCCCGTCCTTTTTCCGAAAATCTTCGTCTCATTCGGATCTTTCTATGAAAAACGTCCATTCTAAAGAAGGAACGTTTTTCGTGGAATGTCAGTGTCAATCCCGCCATTTGGCAATTAAGCTGCGGATTTGGGCCGTTAGCTTGGCATTGTCCTTGTTGGTTTTGCCTTTGCGCATCTTGACCAGGGCCAGCAGTTCCTCCGCCGCGGCCAGCAGTTCCCCGTAGACCTGCCGTGCCCGCTGGCTGCCCTTGAAGGCCTTCGCACGGTCAATTTTGCGGCCATCGGTGTAAACCGTCAGCTTTCCGGTGAGCAGGTTGTATTCTGTGCCGCTGTAGGGCGCTTCCGCACGATAGCCCAGATCTGACAGGGTTTTCCGGAATGCCTCGCAGCTGCTGTCATCCCCGTGGTTGACAAACACCAGCTCTGGCTTTTTCCGGAATCCGCCCAGCCAGCTCAGCAATCCATCTCTATCCGCATGGCCGGAGGTGCCATGGAGTGCCGCGATTTCCGCGCATACGGCAATGTCCTCGCCAAACAGCTTGACATTTTTCGCGCCCCCCAGCAGGCGGCTGCCCAAAGAGCCCTCTGCCTGATAGCCCACGAACAGGATGATGCTTTCCTTGCGCCACAGGTTGTGCTTTAAATGGTGACGGATCCGGCCCGCCTCGCACATGCCGCTGGCGGAGAGAATGACTTTCGGCTCCTGGTCGGCATTGATCAGCTTGGAATCATCGGAGGTGACGGACAGCCGAATCCCGTCAAACCAGATGGGGTTGATGCCCTGCTTCAGCAGCGCCTGGGTCTCCTCGTCAAAATAATCGTAATGGCATTGCAGAAAAATCCCCGTGGCTTCCACCGCCAGAGGGGAGTCCACATATACCGGGAAACCATTGTGGCCCGTCACCAGGCCCCGCTGCTTAATCTCCCGGATGGCGTAGAGCATCTCCTGGGTTCGTCCCACCGCAAAGGAGGGAATCACCAGATTTCCGCCCCGATCCAGGGCTTTCTGGATGTAGGATGCCAGCTCCACCACCACGTCTCCCCGCTCCCGCTCGTGGAGCCGATCACCGTAGGTGGATTCGATCACCAGGTAATCCGTTTCCTCCACCGTTTGGGGATCCCGAAGGATGGGCTGGTTAATGTTGCCCACGTCTCCACTGAAGACGATTTTCTTTGTCACCTCCTCCTCGGTCAGCCACAATTCGATGGCGGCGGAGCCAAGCAGATGGCCGATGTCCGTCATCCGCAGGATAATTCCCTCCGCCACCTGCATCGGTTCCTGATACCGGCAGGGCCGCAGAAGCTTGATGGCTGCCAGGGCATCGTTCACAGTGTAGGTTGGCTCCACCAGCAGCTCTCCCGCCCGCTCGGCCTTTCGGTTGCGCCACTGCACCTCGGATTCCTGGATGTGGGCTGAATCCCGCAGCATAATGTCACACAGATTGCAGGTAGCCTCGGTGGCATAGATCGGGCCGGAGAAGCCGTCCTTGCACAGCTTGGGCAGCATACCGGAATGGTCGATATGGGCATGGGTCAAGAACACTGCCTCAATGGCATTGGCAGGAACGGGCAGGGGCACGTTCTGAAAAACGTCTACCCCCTGCTCCATGCCGCAGTCCACCAGGTAGTACCGTCCACCCACTTCCAGCAGTGTACAACTTCCTGTGACCTCATGGGTCGCGCCGATAAATTGAATCTTCATGGTTTACACCTCCGGGATGGGTTTTCTTAGATTATACCACGGTTTTTCCGGGTGGGCAAGAGAGCCTTGCCCCTTCCCAATAAAACAGCCGCCTGGCAGGAGTCTCCCTGCCAGGCGGAATGTCACATGTTGCTTTTTACCACGGAGATCAAGATATCACCTGCCACCACCCGATCCTCTGCCGCGAAGCCGTCGGCAAAATTGTCGGAATAGAGCACCTGGGCATTGGGCGGGAACTCATCGTCCCCTTCCCAGACCAGCAACCGCATCTGGTAGCCGCCGATTAGGTCAAACTGGTAACCTGCGTCCCCGTGGGGCAAAGGCAGCGCCCCCATTTTCTCCGCCGCGGCTCGGAATGCCGCCACCCGGGAGCCAAAGGTGAAAGCCGCCCGGGTCAGCACCCGGCCGGTATAGGGCTTGATGTACATCTCCCCCCAGGGCATTTCCCGGAAGGTTTTCCACTCCCCTGTCCAGGCCACATCTCGACTTTCCAGCAGGTAACGCAGCAGGAAGGTCTGGACGTTCAGTGGTGGCACCGGGCTGCCGTCCAGGGCGCGGATGGCATAATCCGGATGGGAAATGGCAAAGGTCCGGCCCAGCAGGGTCACGGTGAATTCGGTTCCATCCCAGCGGACATCCGGCAGACGCTCCAATGCTTCCTCCGGCTTCAAGCCGCGGAACTTCTCCTCATAGTGGGCGAAGGGGACTTCTTCTTTGTGGTTCTCGATTTGCATAGATACCTCTTACTCGTGCAATTCCAGGGGCAGGCCATCGGGATCATAGAAAAAGGCGATGCGCTTGCCGTTGGAGGCGTTGATCATAATGGGGTCTGTGGGGATTCCCAGAGCGTTCAGCTCCGCGATGGTCTTTTCCAGGTCGGGGGCATGGAAGCACAAATGCCACACACCGCACTGGGTGGGCTTGCCGGGATTTGGGCTGGGATTCTGCTTACCGAAAATCTCCAGCATGCAGTTGTTCAGCCGAACCTCCAGCTTGATATCCTGCTGTGCCTGGCGGCGTTCCTCACGGATGATCTCAAAACCCAGCTTGTTCACATAAAAATCCTTGGATTTTTCATAGTCCGAAACAATAATCGCTACATGGTGCAGATTTTCAACCAGCATCGCGCTTCTCCTTATTCGTGTAATTCCAGGGGCAGGCCGTCGGGATCGTGGAAAAAGGTCATCCGGCCGCCGTTAATGGTGTCCGTGCGGATGGGCTCTGTCTCAATGCCCCGGCTGTTCAGCCAGGCGGCTGTTTCTTCCGCATTTTCCACTTGGAAGGCCAGATGCCGCAGGCCCAAGGCCTCCGGCTGGGTGGGCCGTTGGGGGGCGGTGGACTTGGTGAACAGCTCCAGCACCACCTCTCCCGAGCGGAGCATGGTCAAGTAATCCTGGCGATCCTCCCGCCAGACCTCCCGAACCACTTCAAAGCCCAGCTTGTCCACGTAGAATTCCCGGGAGCGGCGGTAATCCGAACAGATGATGGCTACATGGTGGGTCTTGGTCAGCATATCAAGCCTCCTGGCGGCTGTGGGGGAACAGCCGGGCATCGGTATGGGGCAGGAAACAGGCGGCGACAAAGGAATCCATGTAGCCGGGATAGGTGCTCAACTCCAGATAGGTCATATTGCTGGCAACCTCGGCGCACTTGGCGTTTGCCTCGTCGCTCATGACCATGGCGTAGGAGCCGGTGAGGGAGGAATTTCCGATATAATGGAACTTTTCCATGTCCACATCCGGGAACATACCAATATTCACGGCGTTTTTCATATTGATGCCGCTGCCGATGCCGCCGGCGACGTACACCCGGTCAATCATCTCCACGCTCATGTCCACGGATTTCAGCAAGGTGTCGATAGCTGAGAAAATGGCGCCCTTGGCCCGGATGAAGTTGTCGATATCCACCTCGTTTAGGGAGACTTCCCGTCCGGTTTCGGATTCCTCGGGGAAGGCCACCACATAGCGACCCATGCCGTGAGCATCCCGCTTCACCCGCTTACCCTCCCGGACAAACAGGCCCTTGGCGTTGATGATGCCGCAGCGGAACAGCTCGGAAATCAGGTCGATGATGCCGCTGCCGCAGATGCCCACAACCTTCTGACCCTCGTCACCGATAACAGACAGGGTAGGCTCCATGGTGTCCACGTCGATGACACAAGCTTCCACTGCACCGTCGGTAGCCCGCATACCGCTGGAAATGTCGCCGCCCTCGAAGGCAGGCCCCGCGGAACAGGCGCAGGACATGAGAAAGTCCCGGTTGCCGAATACCAACTCACCGTTGGTGCCCAGGTCAATAAACAGGCTCATTTCATCCTTGTCCCAGATACCCGACGCCAATGTACCGGCAGTGATATCGCCGCCCACATAGGAGCCGATGTTGGGAGCAATCAGCACAGGCGCCAGGGGGTTGGCTGGCAGCTTCAAATCCCCTGCCAGCAGACCGTCCCAGTGGAAGAAGCTGGGGACGTAGGGCTCCATGCGGACGGAGGAAGCGTCAACGCCTACGAACAGATGGTTCATAGTGGTATTCGCGCCCACGCACAGCCGCAGAATGCTCCGGGCATGGATCCCGGCAGTTTTGCAGAGGTTGGCGATAATGGGAATCAGCGTCTCTTTCAGAATGGCATCCTGGAGCTTTTTCCGACCGCCGGGCTTCCCCTGCTCGATGATCCGGTTGATCACATCCGCGCCGTAGCGGATCTGGCCGTTGCCGGAGGAACCTTTCGCCAGCAGCTTACCGGTTTCCAGATCGGTCAGCACCATGGTGACGGTAGTGGTGCCGATGTCGATGGCGCAGCCCACAATGGCGGTGTCCTCCGGGGCGCAGACCTCCATACAATGGAAGGTGTCTTCCGTCAGTTCGCCTTTGACGCAGACGGAGAAGTGATTCTCCCGGAGGGTATGCGCCAGCTTCACCATGACGGTGAAGGGGATATGTACCTTCTCCACACCGAAAGCTTCCTCAATGGCCCAGGTCAGCCGCTCGTTGTCGGGCATGGTGTCCTCCAGAGAAGGCTCCGCCATGGTGATGACCTGGGAGCGGTAGCGGTTTTCAAAATGGATGCCGCTGTTTTTCAGGTTATCCTGACATTCGGTAAAGATCGCCACTTCCTTGGGACTTGAAAGGTCGGCGGTCTTCATCCGGGACTGGTAGGCACTGGCGATATCCGGCACGAACACGGTGCAGTCGGAGCGCACCTTGGACGAGCAGGACAGCCGCCAGCCGCCGCTATATTCTTCATCGGAGATATGGCGGCTCCGGGGGGATTCCAGTTCTCCCTCCATGAGCTTGACACGGCATTTGCCGCAGGAGCCGTTGCCAGAGCAGGGGGCGTCAATGGCCACATTGGCCCGCCGGGCCAGCTCCAACAGATTGTCTCCGTCGTTGCATTCGATGATTACAGGGGTTGCCCCCTCAATTTGGAAGGTTACTTTCATGGGTAAAGTTCCTTTCAGTGATGGGAACGCCTTCCCGTAACGGAAGGCATCCAGTTATGTTTGAAAACAGGCGCGGCGGTTTTCGCCACCGCGCCTGCCGCGTTGTGTTGTTTGCCAGGTAACGAATCGAGCGGTACCCAATGGTCTGCCGAAATCTACCGGGTCAGTCACGTATTATCCGGCGGCATTGCCGCCCACGCATTGGCTGCCGGCTCTGCCGACAGCCCGTCCCAGTGACTGCCGCAGTAACGAACCGAGCAGTACCCAGTGGTGTAACGATACCCACCCAGGTCCGTCACGCATTGCCTGCGGCGGCTCGCCGCTTACATCAGGGGCTCCATGTTCAGGACGGGATGGCCCTTCTCGGTCAGCCAGTTCAGCAGCTCCTCGCAGTCGGTGGTGATGGTCTCGTCGGCCACCATGTCGGTGAAGTTGTCGATGCCATACAGCTCCTTGGCGGTCTTGTTCAGCCGCTCCGCCACGTCGTCCTTCAGTTCCTTGGGCATCCAGACGATGCGCTCAATGCCGCCCTCAGCAGCGATGAACTTCTTGGAGGAAATGAAGTGACGGCCATGGCCCATGTAGCCGGGAGTCTGGACGCCGCCGCCAGTGCAGGAAGCCAGCTCGCCGAAGGTCATACCGGCAGGGGTCATACCCTTGAATTCCCGGTTCACCACGATGAAGCCATTGGACATGGGCTCAATACCGCAAATGCATTCGAAGCAGCCGCAGCTCGTCATGGGATCCTCCAGGATGGAGTACAGGGTGACATTCTCCACAGCGCCGTGGGTAGCCTCGTTGATGGCCTTGTTGACGGACTCGAAACGGCCGGTGCGCTCGTCAATGCAGCCTTCCTTGAAGATGGGCTGGCAGGGACCGTTGGCGTTCAGCTCGTAGGTTGCCTTGGCATCCAGCCAGGATACCGCGCCGCACAGGCCCAGACGCTCGGGCGTGACCACGCAGCAGTGGGCGGGAGCGAAGGACTGGCACAGAATGCAGGTGAAGTAGCGATCCACAGCCTCGTCGGTCATGGAAGCCAGACGGTCATCACGGGCATTGTACCGGGGCATCGCCATCTCGTCGCGGAACTTGCCCGCCTCGGCGGCATCGGTGATCAGAGTGACCTGGCACTTGTCCACAACGGCGTCAAACTCGTCCATAATCATGACGTACAGCACCTCGGCG
>CAYYGF010000100.1:0-7652 GCA_964471315.1 uncultured Oscillospiraceae bacterium
GCATGATCAGCTGCATGAAGTAATCGTTCCAGGAGTTGATGAAGGTGAAGATGGCGCAGGCGCCAACACCAGGCTTAATCATGGGGAACATGACATCGGTAAAGGTGCGCCACTCAGAGGCGCCGTCAATCCGGCAGGCCTCCACCATTTCCGTGGGGATGCCCTCAGCGAACTGCTTTAAGAGGAACACACCGAAGGGCCAGCCCACGATGGGGATGATGACCGCCCAAATGGTGTCATACAGTCCCAGACCGGACATTTCCCGCAGCAGGGGGATCAGAATGACCTGCTTGGGCAGGGCCATGGCGCAGACGATCAAGCTGAACAAAATGGTGCGCCCATAGAACCGCTTCTTGGCCAGGGCGTAGCCCGCCATGGCAGCGGTGAGGCAAGTCAGCAGCATGGAGGAAACGGACATGACCACGGTGTTGATCAGCCAGCGGATGGCGGCGGGCACCATGGGGCCGGTGATGGCGTAGCCAAAGGCAGAGAACTGGAACAACGGCGCGGAGCGCTTGCTCATCAGGTTCTGGTAGTTGGTCATAACCCACTCCGAGGGAATCCAAACAGGGGTGGAGGACAGGATCTCCGTCTTGGTCTTGAAGGAGCCGGTGATGATCCAGTATAGGGGGAATAGGAAGGTGAATGCGAGCACACAGATCAAGACCCAGGAGAAACCGGAATAGAGCTTCGCTTTGCGCTGCTCGGTGTCCAGGCGGTTGAATTGTTTCATATTCGCGCCTCCTTCCTTACTTTTCCTGTCCGGCCTTGAACTGAATGGCGGACAGGATGGCAATGATGATCGCCAGGATCACACCCATTGCGTTGCCGTAGCCGTACTTGTACAGCTTGAAGGCGTTGTAATAGATGTAATACATGATGGTCATGGTGGAGTTCTTGGGGCCGCCGGAGGTCAGCAGCTGAATCAGTGCGAAGCACTGGAAGGAGTTGATGGTGGTGATGACCAGGATGTACAGAGTCGTGGGCATCATCTGGGGCCATTTGATCTTCCAGAAGGCCTGCTTGGGGGTAGCGCCGTCCACTTCGGCGGCTTCCACCAGGGACTTGTCCACGTTGTCCAGGGCAGAGACGTAGAGCACGATGGGCTGGCCCACGGAGGTGGTCAGCAGAATCAGAATGATGCACCACAGGGCGTATTTCTCATCGCCCAGCCAGTTGATGTTCTTGTCCAGAATGCCCAGAACATCCTTGCCCAGGTAGTTGAAAATGCCGTAGTAGTTGTTGAACATCCACTTCCAGACCATGGTGACGGCCACGGAGCCGGTGACCACAGGCAGATAGAAGATGCAGCGGAAGGCGGAGGTAGCGGCCACGGGCATCTTGCTGATGGCGGATGCCACCCACAGCGAGAAGATACAGGTAATGGGCACGGAGACCACCACAATCACCAGGGTGTTCTTCAGTGCAACCCAGAATACTTGATCCTGGAACAGATCCTTGTAGTTTTTCAAGCCGATGAAAATATCCTCCCGGCCCATAGTAGCGTCAAAGAAGCTGGTGTAGACGCACATGAACATGGGGTACAGCACAAAGCCCACGAAGAAGATCAGAAAGGGCAGCAGGAACAGGTACGCGGCAATGTTCTCCTGCATAACCAGCTTACGCTGTTTGGTGCTGTATTGAACGTTATTCTTTGCCAAAGAGATCCCCCTCTCATTTTTGAGGTAAGAAGGAATAGCGCGTAGCGAACGACTTCCTCACGATTCTTTCTTACTTGAACAAAGCGCCCCTCCCCCTGACGGGAAGGGGCGCTTTTTAGGTACAAATCGGTTTTCGCTCTATGCGATTAACCCTCGGCAGCAGCGGTATTGGCGGCCTTCTGAGCGGTGGTCATCTCAGCCAGGATGGCATCGACGGAGCCGTCAGTGGCGCTGACACGCTGCAGCATGTTCCACCACTCGGTACGGGCAGTGGTCCAGCCCTTGGTGATCTGGTAGTAATCACCCATCATGGGGCTCAGCAGGGAGTACTCGGGGAACAGCTCGTTGGTGGCGTAGATGCCTTCCACGTCGCGGACAGGAGCGAAGGTGGTGGCTTCCACAGCCTTGGTGTACTGGGCATCATCCTTAGTCATGAACTGGATGAAGGTCTTGGCAGCCTCGATCTTGGCCGCATCGCCGTTATCGAACACGCCGAAGCCCCAGATACCACCCTGCAGGGAGGGAGTGGTGTCGGAGGGGAAGGCCATGGGCAGCACATCGAAGGTCAGCGCGTCAGCGTTGTTGACTTCCTGGCTGATGTTCCAGCAGAAGGCCATCTGGAAGGTGCCGTTGACGAAGTTCTGGATCTCATCAGAGGCCACGATAGCGGTGTCGAACTCAATGCCATCCTGGGCGTACAGCTTGGCCAGAGCCTCAGCATTCTCCTGGGAGGCGTAGGTGTACTCGGTGTGCTCCGCGTTGGCATAGGTGCCGCCGCCGATGTTGGTGATCAGAGCGCGGGTGCCCTGGTCGCCGCCCTGGCCGCCGCAGTAGATAACGCCAACGTACTCGTTGCCGGCATCGGCCACAGCCTGCACAGCCTTGAAGAAGTCGTCAACGGAGTTCCAGGTGTGGGTCTCCTCGTTCAGATACTGCAGAGCGCCGGCAGCCTCGAACACGTCGCGGTTGATGGCCATGCAGTGGGCGATCATACAAACGGGCAGCTCGTACACTTCGCCGTTGGCGCTGGTGCAGGAGGAGATGATGGAATCATAAGTACCGGCGGGCACGATGTCCTTCAAGTCCACCATCAAGCCCTTGGCGCCCCAGTTGGCGATCAGACGCTCGGGGCCTTCCATGACGATGTCGGGAGCCTGGCCGCCTTCGATGGCGGTGTTGACCTTGTCGTCACCATTGGTGTAGTCCAGGTACTCGACCTTGACGGTGATGTTGGGGTAAGCGGCGTTGAAGTCGGCCAGCAGGGACTTGACGGTAGCCTCGTCCGTCCACTTACCGATGGGGTAAGTCCACAGGGAGATCTCTACGGGAGCAGCTTCGGGAGTGGCAGCCTGGGTCTCAGCGGGAGCGGCGGCCTGGGTCTCGGCGGGCTTGGTTTCCTCGGTCTTCTGGACGGAGCAGGCGCACAGTCCCAGAACCATGACCAGAGCCAGCGCAAGAGCGACAATCTTCTTCATTCTTGGTTCCTCCTAGTAAATAATCTGATATGCTATCACGGCCCGGAGACCGTTAAAGCCAATGTATCCTTCTTCCCTGTATACAGGGAAGAAGAAAGGGCATGCCCTTTCTGGAAAAATTTGTGCAACAATCCATTTCCGCATTCCATATTACACCAGCGGATAGGCAAAGTCAACAACTATTTTGAAAGAAATTTTCAAAAACCCCCTTTTCGAAAAAATTTTCCATTACGTACAAGAAAACGTTTCCAAATTTTAGCACTGTGACGAAAGTCGTCCACCACCCTGGACAAGCCTTGAAAACAGGGGGTTTCTTATATATAATGAGAGCAATAGTAGCAAAGAGAAAGACAAATTACAATTTGTCGCACCAGCCGAAGCCTTCCCCTTGAGGGGAAGGTGGCAGCCCGAAGGGTTGACGGATGAGGTGTAGCCGCTTTAGCGGCGTTCCCCAGGTGCGAATTCGCTGAAACTCCCCATTATTGCAACCTTGTACTGCACACCTCATCCGTCAAAAATCAAAGATTTTTGACAGCTTCTCCTCGAGGAGAAGCCTTGGGCGCTCCCGCGGCAGTACGTTAAATTGTAATTTGTCGCACCCGCCGAAGCCTCCCCTGTTAGGGGAGGTGGACCGCCGTAAGGCGGGTCGGAGGGGTGCACCCCTCAGTCAGCTTCGCTGACAGCTTCCCTCAAGGGGAGCCTTGGGCTCGCCGTGCCTGTGCGGCCAGCGGTTACACTGTTTATACTTAAAAAGAGGTTTGTTTATGAAAAAACACATTTTATGTTTCGGCGATTCCAATACCCATGGCTACTGCTCCGACCCCAGCGACAGCGCTGACGGCGGCATCCGCTTCAACGAGGACGAGCGGTGGACCCGGCGGCTTCAGCAGGCGCTGGGGGAAGAATACCTGGTGACCGAGGAGGGGCTGTCCGGCCGGACGACCTGCTTCGACGATCCCATCCATGAGGGCCTGAACGCCCTGGATTATATCTATCCCTGTCTCAAAAGCCATGAATTCCTTGACCTGCTGATCATCATGCTGGGCACCAATGACACCAAGGATCGGTTCTATGCCAGCCCCGCCTGCATCGGCATTGGCATGGCCCGGCTGGTGAAGAAAGCCATGGACACCGACTGCTGGGGCAGCAAAAAACCCAACATTCTGGTCATTGCACCCCCACCCATCGGCGAGGGGATGCTGCAAAGCCCCGTGGCCGACACCATGGGCAGCTTGTGCGTGGAAAAATCCCGGAATCTGGCCCGGTATTACCAGCAGCAGTGCCAGCTTTTGGGTGTGCATTTCCTGGATGCCGGCGCCCTGGGCTGCGAATTCAACCAGGTGGATTTCATGCATCTGACCAGAAAAGGCCACGCCGCCCTGGCCGAAGCCCTGGCGGCGCTGGTGCCGGAATTGGTCGATTAACCTTCCCTTTTGTCTCCCTCTTCCCCGATCATATAGGGCCGGAACATCGGCTCGATAAGCAGGCTGCCCAGCAGGGCGGACAGGGCAGGCAGGAAAAACAACGGGAAGATATACCGCACGGAGAAATAAATACACGCTCCGTTCAGCACCCCCAGCCCCAATGTCCGGGGAAGATGGGCCAGGGACAGAAACAACGTGTTCTTTAGCAGTGTGCCGAAGCGGTTGTCAAACCGGGACAGCATGGGAAACAGCACGCTCAAAATTCCCAGCAGGACCGCAGCCGCCAGCAGCGCCAGAGACAGCGCCACCCAGGAAAAGCTCCCTGCCGCCACGCCGTTCCACACAAAGATCAGTCCCTTGGCTCCCAGCCAGAACACCGCTGCGTACACCAGCGAGGGCAGAACCCCCGGCTTTAGGTTCCGGCGGAACACACTGAGAAAACGCTGCCAGGAATGCTTATCCCCCCGCCGGAAGGCCCGGAAGGACGCGTCGTACAGCGCCGCGCCGGAGGCCCCCAGGGTCAGTACCGGCACGCAGCCCAGCAGCCAGAACAGACTCAGAAAAATGCAGTCCGTGACCTGGCTCATGGTAATCATCAAGGGATTGTCGGGATTCAATAGGTTTCGGAACATGGTCTTTCCCTCCGGATGTGGTTTTTGCCATTGTAGCACAGTTTCCGGTTCTTGTCATCAAGAAAGCGCATAACAAGGATTTGTTCCTGGCTGTTGCAATCTTTTCTTTTCGGTGGTAAGATAGTAGCCGGGGATTTCCCTGCCGCTGTTTTCCCGCAAAACAGCAGCGCCCTACTTTATCTACATTACATCATTACATAGGAGGATTTTCCAATGGATCGTCAAAAAATGCTTGCCCAGCGCCAGTGGATTCGGGATCAACTGGCCAATGTGGCGGATTTCTGGCTGAAAAACGGCATGGATGCCGAGCACGGCGGTATTTACACCTGCTTGGATCGCCAGGGCAAAATTTATTCCACCGACAAGAGCGTGTGGATGCAGGGCCGCTGCGGCTGGACCTACGCTTACCTGTGCCACGTATACGGCGTGAAGCAGGAGTGGCTGGACGCGTCCAAGAGCTGCATCGACTTCCTGGAAAAATACTGCGTCAACCGTGACGCCGGCGGACGGCTGTACTTCACCGTTACCGGGGACGGCAAGCCCCTGCGCCAGCGCCGCTACTGCTTCAGCGAGGCCTTCTACTGCCTGGCCAACGCCGAATACTACGGTATCACCGGAGAAAAGGAGCACCTGGAGCGTGCCCGCCGGGCTTACGACATGTACTGGAATCTGAATCACGGCATGCCAGATCCCACCGGCATGGGCCCCAAGACCATCCCCGAAACCCGCACCGGCCGCAGTCTGGGCATCCCCATGATTATTCTGAACGTCACCGGCGTGATGAAGCGGGTGGATCCCGAAATGACCGCGCTGTATGACGAACGTGCCAAGGAGTGCATTGCGGACATTTTCAACTACCATGTCAAGCCCGACCTCAAGTGCACCCTGGAGAATGTGGCCCCCGACGGCACCCCCCGGCTGGATGTCACAGAGGGCCGGATGGTCAACCCCGGACACGACATTGAGTGCAGCTGGTTCCTCATGGACTATGCCAACGAGACCGGTGACGCCGAGCTGCATAAAAAAGCCATCAACGTCTTCGACATGGCCTTCAACATGGGCTGGGATAAGGAATACGGCGGTATTCTGTACTTCATGGACTGCCTGGGCAATCCCCCCGAGGCCTACGAGCACGACATGAAGCTGTGGTGGCCCCACAATGAAGCGCTGATCGCCTCCATGATGATCTACCGGGATACCAGGGACGAGAAGTATCTGGACATTTTCTACCAAGTTCTGGACTACTGCAAGACCTACTTTGCCGACGAGTACGGCGAGTGGTACGGGTATCTGCGCCGGGACGGCAAGCCCACCCAGCCTGCCTGCAAAGGCTCCACCTTCAAAGGTCCCTTCCATGTACCCCGCTGCTTGATTCTGGTTGACCGGATGATGACCGAGATTCTGGGCGAGGAATAACAGAAACATACAGGAGGCAGCTGTCACATTTTTTACAGCCCTCCCCCAGGCCAGGAGACTGCTATGGATGAACAGATCGACATTCTCGAACGCATTCACGCCGCCTATTACCAGCTGACCTCCACGGAGCGCAAGGTAGCGGATCTCGTACTGGCGCAGCCCTCCCAGGTGCAGTTTATGTCCATCACCCAGCTGGCGGACGAATGCGGCACCGCCGAGGCAACCGTCACCCGGTTCTGCCGCCGTCTGAATCTGAAGGGCTTTAACGCCTTCAAAATCGAGCTGGCCCGGCATTCTGCCTCCACCTCCGTGAAGCCCAAGGACAGGGAACCAAACAGCCTGGTCAATCGCAGTTTGGAGGTAGGCCGTCTGGCCAGCGATGCGGTGTATCAGACCATAGAGCTGGTGGAACCGAAACAGGTTCTGCGGGCGGTGGAGCTGATCGAATCCGCCCAGCATGTGGTCTGCATCGGCTCCGGCGGCTCCATGATTATGGCCGCCGAGTGCGCTCACCTGTTCTCCACCGTTACCGGCAAATTTCAGACGATGTTGGACTCCCATCTGCAAATGTCCGCCGTGGCCACCATGGGCCACGGGGATGTGGTGATGCTGTTCTCCTACTCCGGCGCTACCACCAATGGCTTACAGGTGCTGGAGCTGGCAAAGGCCCGGGGAATCTCCACCATTCTCGTCACCCGATTCCACAAATCCCCGGCAGCCAAGCTGGCAGACGTGGTGCTGCGCTGCGGCTCCAACGAAAGCCCCTTCCAGTTTGGCTCCGTTCCCGCCCGAATCGCCCAGCTGGTGGTGCTGGATGTGCTGTTCCAGGAATACTTCCACCGGAACCGGGAAACGTGCCAGGAAACCATCCAAAACATTGCCTCCGCCCTGTCGGGAATGCATGTGTGAGGGTCGCGGGTGACAATAGGATAATTATTGTTTATCGAACCAGCCAAAGCCTCCCCTATTAGGGGAGGTGGGCCGCCGTAAGGCGGGTCGGAAGGGTGTGTGATTTGCGGAGCAAATCACCAAAAAGTTTGGTAT
>CAYYGF010000101.1:0-7641 GCA_964471315.1 uncultured Oscillospiraceae bacterium
CGCTGAACATGGCCCTGTCCGGCATCCGGGACATGTCCACCATCGAGGAGCCCCCTGCGGATCGTTACCCGGTGCAGACCTTTGTCATGGAGCACAACAACGCCATTCTGGACGACGCCATCCGCAGGGAAATTCAGCGGGGCGGCCAGGTCTACTACCTGCACAACCGCACGGAGACCATCGACCAGTGCGCCAGCGCCCTCCAGCGCCGGATTCCCGGGCTGCGGGTGGGCGTGGCCCACGGCCAGATGGGCGAGGACGCCCTGGGGGATGTGATGCAGGCCATGACCGAGGGCGACATCCAGGTGCTGGTGTGCACCACCATTATCGAAACCGGCCTGGACATTCCCAACGCCAACACTCTGATTATCGAAAACGCCGACCGGTTCGGCTTGAGCCAGCTCCATCAGCTCCGGGGCCGGGTAGGCCGCTCCACCCGCCACGCCTACGCCTACTTCACCTACCGCCCCGACAAAAATCTGACGGAGGTGGCAGAAAAGCGCCTGTCCGCCATCCGGGATTTCGCGGAATTCGGCTCCGGCTTCAAAATCGCCATGCGGGATCTGGAGATCCGGGGCGCGGGCAACCTGCTGGGCTCCGAGCAGTCCGGCCACATGATGAGCGTGGGCTACGACATGTACCTAAAGCTGCTGGACGAAGCGGTTCTGGAGGAACGGGGTGAAGCCCCTAAGGCGCCGGACTGCACCGCCGATCTCAACATCACCGCCAACGTGGACAAGGACTACGTCTCCCGTGGGGAGGAGCGGATGGATCTGTACCGCCGGATGGCTGCCATCCGCAGCCAGGAGGATGCCGACGATCTGCTGGACGAAATCGTGGATCGCTATGGAGAACCCCCAAAGGGTGTGCTGAATCTGATCGATGTAGCCCTGCTCCGAGCCAAAGCCCGGGAGGCCGGCATCAAGGATATTCGGCAGAAGGCCGGAGATGTGCTGTTCACCTTGACCAGTCTGAATTTCGACGCCGTAGGCGCCCTGTGCGCCGATCCGGACTACAAGGCCCGGGTCACCTTCCTGGCCAACGCCAAAGAGCCGACCCTGCGATTAAAGCTCTCCTCCGGCGTGGACAGCTTGAAGCAAAGCAAGGTTTTTGTGGAGCGCTACCGAAGCTTCTGCAACACTTAAGATTTCTTAAGAACTGTTTAGGATGGTTGCTTTTTGAGGGAAATATGATATAATACCGAACATTCCCATCGTCATACCCGTATCCTATGGGGAATGCGCGCGGCAATTTCCGCACCGCACACAGGCAGTATTGCCGCCGCCGTGAAAAAGGAGATTCTTTATGGCACAAGGTAAATTTTCCGCACCCCGGCACAACCGGGATGAGGATCGGCAAATTGAACAGGCATTCCGCCAGGTCACCGGTCAGGAACCGCCTCCCCCGCCCCGGAAGCCCCCGCGTGGGGAAGGGGATTTTGATCTTTCCCAACTGCTTGGGGAGGAGGATTTTCCCCTGGAGGAAGACCAGCTTTCCCCAGAGGAAGACCCGCTTCCGCCGGAGGAACCGGAAACCGACTGGCTGGATAAGGCTATGGTCTTCCTCCAGGAAAACAAGAAAATGGTGCTGGCAGCTGGCTGCGCCCTGGTGTTGGTACTGCTGGTGAGCGTTGTTGCCATTTTCCTGTTCAGCTCCTCCGATCCCTATGACAATCAGATTCTGAAAAACGTATACCTCGCGGATATCAACGTCGGCGGCATGACCAAAAGCGAAGCCATGGACGCCGTAAAACAAGCTGCCGGCCAGACCTACACCACCCAGGACATGGTTATCGATTTGTCCGGCACCGAGCTGCGCCTCAGCCCAAAAAATACCAAGGCCTCTCTGGATGTGAAGGCCGCGGTCAATGCCGCTTACGACTATGGCCGCACCGGAACCAAATCAGAACAGGAGCAGGCATATGCCACCTCCCGCACCGAGCCGCACATCATCGGACTGCTGCCCTATCTGAATCTGGATACGGATTTTATCCGCAGCACTCTGAACACCTACGCCGCAGAAACCGGCAGCACCCTAACCCAAGCCACCTATGGTCTGGAGGGTGCGGAACCGGTATTGGCGACGGACAAGTTTAACGAAAAAGCCCCCACGCAGACCCTTGTCATCACCCTGGGCACCCCGGGCATCGGGTTTGACGCCAATGCCGTCTATGACCAGGTGTTGGACGCCTACAGTCTCAACCAGTTCCGGGTAACGGTGGATACCGTCACCGAGTCCGCCGAACCGGATCCCGTGGATCTGGATGCCATCTACAAGGAATTCTACATTGCCCCGGTAGATGATACCCTGGACAGGAAAACCTTCCAAACCATCCCCGGCTCCTACGGCTATGAATTCGATCTGGATGCCGCCAAAAAGCTGGTGGAGCAGGCGCATTATGGGGAGACGGTGCGCATCCCGATGCAGTACATCGCCCCGGAAATTGCCAATGGGGAGGTTCTCTTCCAGGATGTGCTGGGAGAATATCAAACCAAGCACACCAGCAACGAGAACCGGAATACCAACCTGCGCCTGGCCTGCGAGGCTCTGAACGGCGTTGTGCTGAACCCCGGCGAGACTCTGTCCTTCAACGACACCCTGGGCAAGCGCACCGCCGAGAAGGGCTATAAGCCCGCCCCTGCCTATTCCGGTCTGGAAACCGTGGATTCCATCGGCGGCGGCATCTGCCAGGTTTCCTCCACACTGTACTATTGCACGCTGCTGGCGGATCTGGATGTGGTATCCCGGGTCAACCACGGCTTTGTTCCCACCTACATTGACTATGGCATGGACGCCACGGTCAGCTGGGGCGGCCCGGACTTCAAATTCCGCAACAGCACCAGCTTCCCCATCCAGATTCAAGCAGAGGTTTCCGATGGCTATGTAAAGGTCAAACTGCTGGGCACCGACGAGCGGGACTACTACATCAAGATGGAGTACAAAATCACCGCCAGCCAGGATCCGAAAACGGAGTACCAGGATTACGAGCCGAACAACGCCCAGGGCTACAGGGACGGGGATGTGATCCAGGAGGGAACCACGGGCTACACCGTGAAAACCTACAAATGCAAATACAGCAACCAGACCAACAAGCTGCTCTCCCGAGATTACACCGCCACCTCCCAGTACACCACGGTGAATCGCATTGTTGCCCGGGTCACACAGCCGGAGACTGTCCCGCCCACGCAGCCCCCCACGGAGCCAGAGGTTCCCACCGAGGCCCCCAGCCAGCCTACCGAACCGCCCGTGACGGAAGCTCCCGCTCCTGTGGAGCCTGCCGCTCCTGAGCAGCCAGCTGCCGATCCGGCCCCGGAATCGGACGCTGCCGCATAACAATCCGCGGACGAAGCCAGATCGCTTCGTCCGCTTTGCTTTGTTATTTCCGCTTGAAAATGATCTCTCCGATGGGCTGCTTGTCCCAGTCGTAGTAGTGTACCGTCAAGGTGTCAGTCACCGTGCCCTGGCCCATGGAGAATTGGAAATAGATCTTTCCATCGTTCTCCAGCACACCGCCGCCCTCTGAATAGGTGATTCCATCGATCTCCACCTTCATAATCTCATTGAACGCATCCTGGTCTGTGACCGTTTCCGGAATCCGGACACTGATGCCCAGGGGCGTCTGGGTAACGGTGGCTTCCCCTACGGTCATGCCGGGAATGGCATCGGGATCCTCCGGGACGTAGGTTCCGCCCTCGGACGCTGGGGCTTCCGAGAGGGTGAAGGGCACCTCCAGGCGTTTCTGCTCGCCATCCGCTCCCCTGGCAAAGACGCTGCACACCACTTCCCCGGCGGGGGTGGTGCCATCGTTCATGCGGGTCGATTCCAGCAGAATGGTCAGTTCACTCGGTGAGCTGTTTTCACACTTCTGCATCTCCGTAAAGACGCCCAATTCCTCATTGGACATAAGGGTCGCGCTGACAAACAGCAGCTGCTTCCCTTGATCCCGGGCATACTCCTCCAGGGTCTGATCCCCCGATAGGCCGATGGTGCTCACACCATCGCTGGGGTAGGCGTCATCCGGCGCCACAATGTATTGATCTCCCCCGGAAACCACGATCGTGGTCAGCACCTTGCCCAGGTCGCACAGAGATTCCGAAATCCGGCAGCTCCAGTCTTCCGCCTGGGCCGCTTCCGTCTGGGTCTGGATGTAAGGATCCGCCGCTTCCGGCAGCTCTCGATTGTATGTTTTGAACATTTCCTTAAGGCCAAAGAGGTTTGCCGCGTAGGCAGTGGTAGCCAGGGCAAAGATCAAGCAGGCCGCCAGGATCAGAGCCAGCAGCCGTCTGGAATGGGGCCTGGCTGTGGTGTTTTCATATTTTCCCATTTTGGGATTCCTTTCCGGGGCTTGGCTGCGTTTTCCCCGGTAAGTCATACATTCCACAAGATAGTTTTCCTCGATGCCATTCAATGCCTTGGAAATCAGCTTTCGGTTCACGCGATCATCCCCTCCTTTTGTAAGAATGCTTGCAGTTTTTCCCGTAACCGAAAAAGACGGACGGAAGCGGCGTGAGGTTGGATGCCCATATTCCCGGCAATCCGGGAAACGGAGTCCGCGTACCAGTACCGGCGCACAAACAGATATCGGTCATCGTAAGATAGTTCCTTTAAAAACCGGTTGATGTACGCAGCCAGCTCCTTGGCATCGTATTCCGATTCCACGGTATTCAGCGCCGGAATCGTCTCTTCCAGTTCTTCCAATGCCGCGTCATAATAGCTGTTCCGTTTTTCGGCGGTATTGGCGTGATACCGGTTCAAGCAGATATTCCGGGCAATCCGGCAGGAATAGGCCCCCAGGTATTGGGGCCGCTGGGGTGGGATGCGGTTCCACACCTGCAAATATGTATCGTTGACACATTCCTCCACATCCTGGGGATCCCGCAGAATATTCGACGCCACCTTCCGGATCGCCGCTCCGTATTTGGCGGTCAATTCCGTGATTGCCTGTTCCGAGCGCTCAAAGAACAGGTCAATGATTTCGTGATCTTTCAAACACTTCACGTCCTTTCCGTTACACCTATATAGTAAGGTTTTGCGGAGGAATATCTCAGGAAAATGGGAAATTTTTTAAACAGGAAAAGCGAAGCCAAATCGGCTTCGCCCGCAGCTTATTCCTTTGCCCGGATGTCCAGGTGATAGTCAATGACCCCGGCTTCCGTGTTTTCGATGATGATCTGATATACCAGATCGATGATACCGCCGTCGGGAACGATATCGAAGAACACGCTGGTGGCCTTCACCGTCAGCATCAGCGCGCCAAAGGGCATTTCATACAGGCTGTCATGGGCAACCCCTTCTTGAAACACCATTTGGGAATTCAGTGCGCCCCGGCGGCTCAGCAGAACCTTGCCAGGTTCTACCCGGAAGGTGGTCGTCACGCCCTCCAATCCCGTTAAGGCGCTTTCCTCATAGGTGATGTCCCAGCCGCCATTGCGGAATTCCATGGTGCCCTCCGTCACCAGCTCAATGATTTCCGGCTCTTGCTCGGCATAGCGCTGCCGTCCCTGGATGGACAATACCACAGATCGTTTCATACCCCGGCCTCCACCGCCAAGCGGATCAGCTCGTCAAGGATCTGGGGATAGGGAATCCCGCTGGCTTCAAACAGCTTGGGGTACATGGAAATGGAGGTAAAGCCCGGAATGGTGTTGATCTCATTGAATACCACCCGGTTTTCCTCATAGGTCACGAAGAAATCCACCCGGCTCAGGCCCTGGCAGCCGATGGCGCTGTAAACCCGCACCGCCGCCTCCCGGACGATCTCCGCCACCTCGTCGCTGATGCGGGCCGGGATATAGGCCGTGGAGGTATCGGTGATATATTTGGCGTCATAGTCGTAAAAGTCCGCGCCGGAGTCGATCTCGCCGCAGATGGAAGCCACCGGATTGTCGTTGCCCATGACCGCTACCTCGATCTCCCGACCGTGGATAAATTCCTCCACCAGGATCTTCCGGTCATATTTCGCAGCACACAGCAGAGCGGCGCGCAGGGTCTCCCGGTCGGTCGCCTTGGAAACCCCCACGGAGGAGCCGGTGCCCGCGGGCTTGACAAACATGGGATAGCGAAACCGCATTTCCAGCTGGGACAAGGTGTTCTCCATGTGGTTATCCAGTTCCGACGCGCGAACCAGCTGCCATGCCGCCTGGGGCACTCCCGCGTGATCCACCACCAGTTTGGTCAACGTCTTATCCATGGCCACGGCGGAAGCCGCCACATGGGGGCCAACATAGGGAATCCCCGCCATTTGCAGCAGGCCCTGCATAGCACCGTCCTCTCCATTCTCTCCATGGAGCACGGGGAACACCACATCGATTCGTTCCCGGACAATGGTCTCCCCCTCGAAGCTCAGAACCCCCTGGCCGCGAACCGGGGAAATGGCCGCCCGACGGTTCCCGGTATGGGTTTTCCAGGTTCCTTTGGGCAGCATGGAATAATCCTCGCCGCCAAACAGGATCCAGTCCCCCTCCTTGGTGATGCCCAGGGGAAAGACATTGTATTTGCTCTTGTCCAGGTTGTTCAGCACGGATTCCGCCGAGCGCAGGGAAACCTCATGCTCGGGGCTGATTCCGCCAAACAAGACGCAGACATTTTGCTTTTTCACATTATCGCCTCATTCAAAAGATAATTCACAAATTGCCACTGGAAATCTGACAGATCAGTGGTATAATAAGGGGACGATTATGATCCCTTACGTAAGGAGGTTCACCATGCAGATCGAATTGACCAACAAGGAATTCCGCCGCCTGCTGGATCTGGTGTACATCGGGAACTGGGTGCTCAATTCCACCCGGGGCGATGACCGATTCCAGGAATACGATGATCTGGAAAGCAAGATCTTCGCCCTCTCCCCTGCGCTCTCGGAGCCTTGGAACGGAACGGTGGTTCCCTCCCGTGCCTACACCGAGGGCGGCATCCACGAAGCCATCGCCTATTACGAGGACAACATTTTTTATGAGATCCTGGCAGAGGAATTGTCCCGCCGGGATATGGATTATCCAGAGATCACCGATGACAATTATGACGAGATCGTAGGCCGGATGGATCGGTACATGTCCGAATTTGAAATGTCCGGCGTAGATCATCTGGTATTGGAAGACGGGGAGTGATTACAGCTCCCCGTTTTCGTTCAGCAGTGCCTCACCGGCCCGGAAAATATCTCCCGCGCCCATGGTGATGACGATATCTCCCTCCCGGACATTCCGGCGCAGATACTCTGTCACCTCCGGCAGCGTCTCACAGTAGACCGCGCCGGGAATTCGCTCGGCCAGGTCTGCGGAGGAAATGCCGATGGAATTGCGCTCCCGGGCGGCATAGATCTCCGCCAGCACCACCACATCCGGCTCCTTCAGCTCCCGAACAAAGTCGTCAAACAGCGCCTTGGTGCGGCTGTAGGTGTGGGGCTGGAAGGCCAGCACGATCCGGCGGCCCGCCATGGCGGAGCGCACCGCGCTGATGGTAGCCGCCACCTCATCCGGGTGGTGGGCATAATCGTCATACACATCCGCGCCGTGGAAATTGCCCTTAAACTCCATGCGCCGTCCCGCGCCATGGAAGGATTCCAGGCCCCTGGACACAGCCTCGCCGGGAATTTTCATCATCCAGGATGCCGCTGCCGCTGCCAGGGCGTTGAGGGCATTGTGCCTG
>CAYYGF010000102.1:0-7608 GCA_964471315.1 uncultured Oscillospiraceae bacterium
GGCATCCTGGAACCGGTGGTAGATGGAGGCAAAGCGGATGTAGGCCACCTCGTCCAGAGGCTTTAAGCGCTCCATGACCATTTCTCCGATTTTGTCGGTGCTGATTTCCCGCTCCAGGGTATTCTGGATGGTCTGCTCGATCTCGGTGGTGATTCGATCCAGGTCGGTAACATCCACCTTCCGCTTGTCGAAAGCCCGGATCATGGAGTTGAGGATCTTGTTGCGGTCAAAGTTTTGATGGGAGCCATCCCGCTTGACAACGATAATCGGCAGGGACTCCACGATCTCATAGGTGGTGAATCGGCGCTGGCAGCCCATACACTCCCGGCGGCGGCGAATGCTCAAGCCGTCCTCACTGTGGCGGGAGTCTACGACCTTACTTTCCTGGTCGCCGCAAAACGGACATTTCATGGGATATTCACTCCCTTTTCCCAAATGATTTCTATATTATACCAGAAAGTTGCTCCACTGTCCAGCTTTTTTTCCTTGCCTTTCCATCAAAAGTGGGGTAGAATAATCTTATGAACCGATTTCATTAGGGAGATGCGTATGAACAAAAAGATACTTTACGCCCTGTGGGGCGGCTTGTTTATTTTGTGCGCCGGACTGGGATTTATCCCGGAGCCTTCCGGCGCTGCTGGCTGGGCGCTGACGGGAATTTCCGTGGCGTTTTTTGTGCCTCCGGCTATGCTCCTGTACCAGGCGGGGCGGGAGTCTGACCGGCGCACCCAAAGCCTGGTGTGCTGGCTGTCGGCGCTGTCTCTGGGGCTGACGCTGGTGCTGCTGGTGCTGAATTTTCTGTCCGTGCTGCACTCCCAGACCTTGGGGACGGTGCTGCACCATATTCTGACCATCGTCTCCGCACCGATGATCGCCAGCGGCCACTGGGCCTTAAGCCTGTTTCTCTGGGCCTGCCTGCTGATGGTAAGCATCCGGCAGCTGCGCCGGAAATAGAGGGCGGTTACGCGAAGGCGGCGTTGTCGAAGGTGATGACCACGTGGTAGACAATGTCGCTGCTTTTGTTCAGCGCCTGCTCCACAGCGTGCTGGATAGTATTCTCTTGTCCCCGCAGGTCGGCGGGCAGGGCAACGTCAAATACCAGATTGGAGTGCCGTTTTCCCTGCACCAGCCGGAAGTCGTGGAGCCGCAGCCGGGGATCCTGCTCCTGCAGCAGGCTGGTGACCTGCTCCTTAAGGCCGGTGAGAGTGGGGTCGTCAGTGATCACCGGATCGTAGTGGATGACTAGGTGGACGTTGTGACTTTGAAGGCATTCCCGCTCCATATCGTCGATCAATTCGTGGCATTCCAGGGGATCCTCCCGGTGATCCATCTCCACGTGGATGCTGGCAAAGCGCTGGCCGGGGCCGTAATCGTGCACCATCAGATCGTGATAGCCCAGAACCTTGGGCTGCTGGGCAATGTAGTCCACGATTTTCTGCCGCAGTTCCGGGTCGGCAGTTTCTCCCAGCAGGGGGGAGATGGTGTCCCGGGCCAGATTCCATCCGCTGTAAAGGATGAACGCCGCCACACCCAGGCCGATGAAGCCGTCTACCCGGAGGTTCAGAAAGCGCTCAATGACGGCGGCCAGCAGAACCGCGGTGGTGGTGACGCAGTCGTTGCGGCTGTCGGCGGCGGTAGCCTCCAGGGCGGTGGAGCCGATGCGCTTGCTGAGATTCCGGTTGAACAGGCACATCCACAGCTTTACGGCGATGGAGGCGACCAGAACCAGAGCGGCCACAGCGGAGAATTCCACCGGGGAAGGGTGGAAGATTTTCGCCACGGAGGTCTTCACCAGTTCCACGCCGATAACCAGAATCAGCGCCGCCACGGCAAGGCCGCTCAGGTATTCCGCCCGGGCGTGGCCGTAGGGGTGGTGTTCATCGGCGGGCTTGTCGGCGACCCGGAAACCGATCAAGGTGACGATGGAACCGGAGGCGTCGGACAGGTTGTTCAGCGCGTCGGCGGTGATGGAGACGGAGCCGGTCAGCATCCCGACGATGCCCTTGCCCAGGCACAGCAGCAGGTTGCAGGCAATGCCCACCCAGCCGGACAAAGAGCCGATGGCGGCCCGAACCCGGCTGTCCGAAACATTTTCCGCGTTTTTTACAAAGAGACGCAGCAATAGATTTGTCATGGTATTCCTCCCAATCAGCCCAAAATCCAAGCCATTTTTCTCTCTACCCACGGTAGAAATGCCAATTCTACTGCGGGTAGGGGCGATGAAGCGGGGGATTCTCCTGGAAATGGCGTGACTTTGGGGCAAATATCGTATATGATTAGCGAAAGCGCCTCGGATGCTACCCGAGTTTTCCCGACAAGCGGGTATTCCGCATGATTATACCGCAAGCGGGCGAGAATGTCTATTCTTTTTTGGAGCGTGAGAACATGAATTATCAGATTATTACCGATTCCTGCTGTGATTTTCCCAAGGAGGTCTATGGAGAGCTGAAGCTCACCATGGTACCGCTGAGCGTGGAATTCCGCGGCGAGGTTTACGATGATAAGAACGACGACAGCTTGAAGGAAATGTACGACGGCCTCCGGGCCGGAGAGGTGGCCAAAACCGCGGCGGTCAACCCCGACCGCTGGACGGCAGCCATGGAGCCTTCCCTGGCTGCCGGGCAGGATGTGCTGGTGCTGGCGTTTTCCTCCGGTCTGTCCACCACCTACCAGTCCGCCGTCATCGCGGCGCAGGAGCTGCGGGAGAAATACCCAGAGCGGAAGATTTTCACGGTGGATACCCTGTCTGCCTCCATGGGCCAGGGCCTGCTGGTGTGGTATGCCTGTCAGAAGCGGGATGCGGGAATGACCGTGGAGGAGCTGTACGTTTGGGTGGAGGATGCGAAGCTGCACCTGTGCCACTGGTTCACCGTGGACGATTTGATGTATCTGAAACGGGGCGGCCGGGTCAGCGCGGCCACCGCGCTGGTGGGCACCATGCTGCAAATCAAGCCGGTGCTCCATATGGACGACGAGGGACACCTCATCAGCATGGCCAAGGCCCGGGGACGCAAAGCCTCCCTGGATGCCCTGGCCCGGAAGGCCCAGGAGCTGGGCCAGGGCTATGACAACAGCACCATGTTCATCTCCCACGGCGATTGCCGGGAGGACGCGGAGTATCTGGCCAGGGTGCTGAAGGAACAGTATGGCGTCAAGGAGGTTCGCATCGGCTATGTGGGCGCGGTGATTGGTTCCCACTCCGGCCCCGGCACGGTGGCGCTGTTCTTCCTGGGGCAGCACCGCTGAGCGAACCCGAAGCGAAAAGAGAATAGGAGGCTGTCATTGCCAGCGGAAATCTCTTCCGCGGGCAATGACAGCCTTTTGTTATCCAGCCGCCATGGCGGCGCGCATGAGCACCCGGCGCAGCAATGCGCCGTAGGTTAACCGGGGCACCCCCTCCGCCGCCACCAGAGGGATCTGGCGCAGAACCTGCTCCCCGGCCCGGAGGGTCAGCGTCCCCAGACGCTGGCCCTGGCTGACGGGAGCGGCGGTGGACTCCTCCAGGGAGATATCCTCGGTGATGCCGCTCTTCTGGGCCTTGTCGACGAGCACCGCGCCGGATTCCCCCAGGCGCACAGACACGGAATCCTGGGCGCCCAGCCGCACGGGCACTGCAGGAGTTTCCGTCAGAGAGGGGCTGACCACCGCGTAATTGGCGAAACCGTAATCCAGCAGCTGCTTACAGGCGGCGTTTCGCGCCTGGGAGGTCTCCGCCCCCATCACCACGGCGATCAGCTCCATGCCGTCCCGCAGTGCCGTGGCGGACAGGCAATACCCTGCACCGGAGGTAAAGCCGGTTTTCAGCCCCGTGGCCCCCTGGTAGAAGCGGATCAGCTTGTTGGTGTTGGACAGGCCAAAGGTACCGTTTCGCACCGTGTCCATCCAGATGGTGGTGAATTTTTTGATCTGGGGATGGTTTTTCAGCAGTTCCCGGGACATGAGGGCGATGTCATAGGCGGAGGTGCGGTGATTCACCGCCTCCGCTCCGTCGTCCAGTCCGGTGCAGTTGACGAAGGTCGTATCCGTCATCCCCAGCTCCTGGGCCCGGCGGTTCATCATGGCGACGAAGGCCTCCTCCGACCCGGCAATGTGTTCCGCCATGGCGCAGGCACAGTCGTTGGCGGAGGATACGGCGATGGATTTGAGCATATCCGATACGGACATGGTTTCCCCCACCTTCAGATAGATCTGACTGCCGCCCTTGGCTGCCGCTGCCTCTGAGGCAGTGACCGTGTCTGTCAGAGCGATTTTTCCACTGTCTACCGCCTCCATAATCAGCAGCATGGTCATAATTTTGGTGACGCTGGCCGGGGCCAGCCGTTCATGAGGATTCTGCTCATACAGCACGCTGCCGGTTGCCACATCCATCAGCACCGCGCTTTTCCCCGCCACGGTCAGATCCGCCGCCTGTGCCTGCATGGGCAGCAGGGCAACCACCAGCGCCAGCGCCGCGATCCAAGAAATGCCCTTCATATCCATCCCTCCAAACCGTTTGTGGTACAACCTATGCAAATTTGGAAGGTTCAGCACCGAAAATTTTTTCTGTTTTTTGAGTAGAAAAAACGGAAAGATTATGCTAGTATAATGATACTATATTTTTTTGCTTATGGAGGTTAAACATACACATGAGAGGTATCCCTTCCTTGATCACGGACATCCGGAAAAATGTTTTCACCGAGGTGGCTCGGATGGCTTATGCTGGCGGCGATTACACCGGCGCGGAGGATCTTCCCTATCGGATTGTCCCCGGCGATCAGCCGCTGCACCGGGAATCGATCTTCCTGGAGCGGGCCATTGCCGGTGAACGGGTTCGGCTTGCCATGGGCCTTTCCATCCGTCCCATCCAGACCCGCAGCCTAATGACCGAGGGTATGGACGCTGCCGCCATTGCGGAGCAGTACTATGAGCCCCCTCTGGTCAATATTATCCCCTATGCCTGCCATGCCTGCCCTACCAACCAGTATAAGGTCACCGTGGGCTGCCAGAACTGCCTGGCTGCATCCTGCCAGCAGGTCTGCCCCAAGGGCGCCATTTCCTTCGTCAACGGCCGCAGCCACATCGACAACGAGAAGTGCATCAAGTGCGGCAAGTGCGCCAAGGCCTGCCCCTATCACGCCATTATCCACCTGGAGCGCCCTTGCCAGGCCAGCTGCGGCATGGATGCCATCGGCTGTGATGCGCATGGCAAGGCCGTCATTAACCAGGACAAGTGCGTGGCCTGCGGCCAGTGCCTGGTTTCCTGCCCCTTCGGCGCCATCGTGGACAAGGGTCAGATTTTCCAGGTCATCCAGTCCATTCTGAAGGGGGACAAGGTTATCGCCATTGTGGCCCCGGCCTTCATCGGCCAGTTCAGCGGCCAGGTCTCTCCCGGCAAGCTGGTCACCGCCATGAAGCTGTTGGGCTTCGACTCCGTGGTGGAGGTCGCCATCGGCGCGGATATGTGTACCATTGAAGAAGCCAAGGACTTCCTGGAAAAGGTGCCTGCCGAACAAGACTACATGGCCACCTCCTGCTGCCCCGCCTGGCACTCCATGATCGACAAGCTCTTCCCCAGCGAAAAGAATAAGATCTCCATGACTTTGACCCCCATGGTCTTTACCGCACGGCTGATGAAGAAAGAGCACCCCGGCTGCAAGGTTGTCTTCGTTGGCCCCTGCGCTGCCAAGAAGCTGGAGGCCATCCGGGAGGACATCCGCTCTGATGTGGACTTTGTGCTGACCTTTGAGGAACTGATGGGCATGTTTGAGGCGAAGGAGATCGACTTTGCCGCCATTCCCGAAAGCGAGGGTCTGAACGAGGGCACCAGCGCGGGCCGTGGCTTTGCCGTGGCGGGAGGCGTGGCCCAGGCTGTCGCCAACCTGGTCAAGGAGCAGAATCCTGGCCTGGAGGTCAAGACGGCCCGAGCCGAGGGCCTGCGGGACTGCCGCAAGCTGATGATGATGGCCAAGGCCGGTAAGTATAAGGGCTACCTGCTGGAGGGCATGGCCTGTCCCGGCGGCTGCGTGGCCGGCGCCGGCACCATTCTGCCCATCGACAAGGCGGCCAAGTTCGTGGAAAAGTACAGCAAGGAGGCTGCCTCCGCCTCCCCCATGGAAAGCCCCTACCGGGACGTGGGTGAGAAGCTGGATTGATGCAATGGATATGCCCGGAAAGGCGCTGCCTTTCCGGGCATACTGTTTACAGGGCCGCCTGCTTGGAAAGCTGGGATGCCTGGTAGAGGATCTGCGCCGCGTCCGCCCGGGTCAGCGGGCTGGAGGCGTCCAGGGCAAAGCCGCTGCTTTGGACGGCACGAACCGAGGCTGCTGCCCAGTCCGGCAATTCGCCGGCGGTTTCCGCGCCGGTCTGCTGCTGCCAGGGCAGATCCAGGGCGTTTTGCAGCATCACGCAGACTTCTGCGCCGGTGATGCTTTCCTCCGCACCAAAGGCCTCCTGGTTGGGAAGCCCGGCGGTGAGTCCGGCCCGCATGGCGGCGGCCAGATAGGGCTGGAGCCAGCCGGGAATTTCATCGGTACAGCCGGTGTAGGTCAGTCCCTCATCTACAGGGATGTCCAGCGCCTTGACCAGCATGGTGACAAATTCTCCCCGGGTCACCTCCCGCTGGGGAGAGAAGCAGGTTTGCTCCGCCACGGTTTCTCCGGAGAAAATACCGGTGTGCCGCATCCATTCCGCAGCGAAGCGGCAGTCCTGTCCGGTGGTATCGGTGTATTGACTGGCATCCGTGGGCTTTAGGATGGTGACGGTCACGGTAGCCTCCCGGGAGACCTTCCCGGCGGGATCCGTGGCGGTGTAGGTGAAGGAGTCAATGCCAATCTTATTCTTTTTCGGAGTGTAGGTGAAGCTGCCGTCCTCGGCCACGGTCACGCTGCCCCGCTTGGGCTGCCGGGTAACGGTGTAGGTCAGTGCCAACCCCTCCGGGTCGGCGGCTTTCAGTTTTCCGGTGTTGGGCAGATTCCGGTAGGTTTCCAGGGAGGAATCCTCTGCCACAGGGGCTTTGTCCTCCCGGCCCCGGATGGAAATCGTCATGGCGCTGGCCGGGGCGACCCGGTTTTCATAGATCGGCAGATATCCTACCTCCACCGACAGGTCGCTTTCCGTGCCCAGGGGGGAGAAGGTCATTTGGGATACCTGCTCGGCGGTGAGAATGTCGCCGGGTCGGAGAATCCGGCTGCCCAGCAGCAGGGTGCCGCCGGTCTCCGGCACGTCCGTCAGACAGATTCCCGCCAGAGCTTCCTCACCGGGGAAATCCTCCTGGGAAAAGCAATAGACACTGCCGCTGTCGATCTCCGCGGCGGACGCGGTGCCAACAACGCCGAAAAAGCAGCAAACGGCCAGCGCCAGGCTGGCAAAACGGGCTTTGAACATGATGCATACCTCCTAAATTGATGCTCGGAGGTATTGTTTGCCAGTACCGGGAAAATTATTCAAAAAAAAGAAACGCCGGAGCAGGCTGCTCCGGCGTGATGGGTTATATGCGGTACAGACGTTTCCCGTTTTCCAGTGTGGCGGCGTGAACGTCTTCCACGGAAATGTCCCGAGCCTGGGCCAGAGCCTCCGCCATGCGGTACAGACGGCTGGGGTCGTTGCGCCTGCCCCGGAACGGCTCCGGGG
>CAYYGF010000103.1:0-7562 GCA_964471315.1 uncultured Oscillospiraceae bacterium
GGGCTACAAGGCCCGGGCGGAAAAGCCGGGTCTGCTGGGCCGGGCCTCCATCCTGTGGCAGAGTGAAACCGACCGGGACGAGGCGGAACGCTGCGGCCGGGCTGCGGTGGACGCCGTCACCGCCGGTGAAAGCGGCAAAATGGTGGCCCTGCGCCGGATTCCCGGAGACACCTACCGCTGCGAAACCTTCCTGGTGGATATCCAGCAGGTTATGATGACCGAGCGGAAGCTGCCCGAGGAATTTATCAACGCGGAGGGCAATGGGATCACCGAGGCATTCAAGGCGTGGTGCCGCCCCTTGCTGGGCAGTCCCCTGCCCAAGCTGATGGATCTGCGCTGAAAAGATACAGCAAAAATCCCCAAGTTTCCATGAAACTTGGGGATTTTGGGCTTTCTCTGCGTTTTTTGTTGTTATTGGAAGCTATTTCCGTCCACTTCCGTGCCGTCTACAGATACATCGGTGCAGCCGTAGAAGGACAGCTCGTCGCCCCCCAGATCCCGGAAGGTACACTTCTCAATGGTTGCGCCCTTGACGTTGTACATGGAAATGCCGCCCTGGCTGCATTCATAAATCTCACAATTCGATACGGTCACATCGCCGCAGTTTTCCGCCGACACGCCCAGCGTGCCGCAGCCATACATGCCGCAATTCGCCGCCAGCACCGCGTCACAGTCCTGGAACCGGAACACGCCGCCGGTGCAATATCCCGGCTCCTCCGTATGGCCGGCGGTGAAGCCGGATACGCAGATGTTGGTACAGCCATTAAAGGTCAGCACATTGGCATAGCGGGGAACCGCCTCCAGGAAGTGGAGCGTCCGGTTGCCATCGACACTGCGAATGGTCAGATTATCTACCCCGGTGATCACCAAGCCCGGGCCGTCATAGATATCCTCCCAGTAATAATACTCTCCGGAGTCCGTGCCATAGCCGGTGGCGGTGCTGAGATCATATACCTTTTCATCCAGAATGATGGCGGTATTGGGGGCGATGGCCGCGATCAGCTCATCCACGGTGGACACATGCACCTCGGTCTGCTCCTCAGTCGGCTGACTCTTCTTCTGCATTCCATAGCGTTCTGCCAAGCCCGCCTCATCCAGCGTCTTACCGGCGCCATCCAGGATCCCGCCGTCACCTTCGCTGTAATTGCTGATCCAGGAGCGGATGCTGTTATTTTCAAAGGCGCCGCCATCCAGGATCAAGTTGGCCTGGTAGAAATAGAAGGCAGCGTCCAACGTCCGGTTGCCGCGAAACTGGTTATCCCGTGCCTCCACCTCCCGGCACTGGGTCACACTAAAGATGTAGCTGGTCTTACAATCGGTAACCTCGCAGCCGGTAATTTTGATCTTTCCGCTGCTGTTGACATCGAATACCGCATAGCCACCAAACGCCTTGCTTCCCAGATCCCGCAGCTTGCAGTTCAAAACGGTCACATCCTGGCTGCTGTTCACACTCACGCCGGAGCTGGAGCACTCATAAATCTCGCTGTCCGTCAAGCTGACCCGGGTACAGGTATCCACTTGGACACCAACCGTACCGCAGCCGAACAGGCCCAGGCGATTCATGTCCACGCCGATGCAGCCCGCCAGGCGAATCACGCCTCCGGAGCATTCCCCGCCGTCGGTATGACCAGCGGTAAAGTCCCCCAGCACCAGGTTGGTGCAGTTTTGCAGGGTCAGCACATTGGCGTACCGGGGCTCGGTCACCAGGGTGGTGGCATCAGCGCCGCTGCCCCGGATGCTTAGGCCGTCCACACCGTGGATGACCAGGGCGTAATCCCCGTCGTAAAGGGACTGCCAGCTGTAATAGGGGCTTCCGGAATCCTGGCCGTAATTGGAAGCGTCACTTAGGTTGTAGGTACCCGCTTCCAGCCAAATATCCGCGCCGGGGGCAATGGCCGCCAAAAAATCATCCATCGTAGCGACCCGCTGGGAAGCCACCGCGCCGGTGGTTTCCTGTCCCTGGGCCACGGCAGTCTCGGCAGGCACCACATCTTTGTTGCCACAGCTGGCCAGCAGGCTCAAAGCCATGGCCAGCGCCAGGAAATACGCAAAGAATCGTTTCATCCAATTTCATCCTTTCCCTGCCGCGGATTTCCGCGGCGTGTTCCTTAGGTTTAATTCGTTAAACCGTTGTGACAAGTTTAACGCATTAAACCCAATTTGTCAATAGGGTAACGGAAAATAATGACAAATTATGACGATGCGTTTACAAAAAGCCTCTGCCGGTGCGCGAATCCCGCGGCGGCAGAGGGTATGTTGCCCCCCAACAGGCCTTACGGCTTGTCCTTGGCGATGATTAGGGAAAAATAGCCCGCGTCCTCGGGGATATCTTCGGCGCGGCGGAACACCCGTTCCCCTGGCATGCCGCAGTTTTCCACCATGCAGACCTCCATACCGGAGTCCACCAGGGCTTTGCGAACCTGGCCCATTTTGGAGCCAGCCTTCATCAGCACCTTCACCCCGGGCATGGCCAGCGCCTGCTCCACCCCGTGGGAGGAAGGAACGATATGCAGCATCTGGCTACGTTCCGCCAGCGAAATTCCCAATCGGGCCGCGGCGGCGCAGAAGGAGGGAACGCCGCTGACAATCTCCACCGGATAGCCGTCCTCCGCAACGATCTGGTGGACATAAAGATAGGTGGCGTACACCGTGGGGTCGCCCAGGGTCAAGAAAACAACGTTTTTCCCCTGCTCCAGCTCCGCCTCGATCCGGTCTGCCGCCGTCCGGTGACTGGCCTTCAGCACCGCCAAATCGTGGGTCATGGGCATCCGCACCGTGAAAACCGGCTTTTCCCCAATACCGGGGCAGGCCTGTGCCGCGATTTTATAGGCGGTGCTCTCCCCCTTGTCCGCATCCGGCACTGCCAGACAGTCACAGCTTTCCAGCCGCTTCACCGCCTTCAGCGTCATCAGCTCCGGATCCCCGGGGCCAACGCCAACACCGATCAGTGTTCCTTTCATACCCGCGCTTCCTTTCTGACCGCCGCAGAACGCCTGCGGCGTTTGTACAATGTATACATTTCCTCCGCCGCAAGCCGGGCCTTGGCCACTGTGCTTGACCCATGGGGGAAACAATAGTACAGGTGTTCGTTATCCCCAATGCAGATGGTGTCTCCGATCTCATACCAATAATAATCGGCATACAGGCCATAGCAGCTTTGGGGGCCTTGCCGGTAATCCAGGCGCCCGTCACAGCCCGTAAGATGGAAGCCCTCCGGCCCATGGGACAGATGACCCTTGCCCACCCGGTAAATGGCCTGGAAATCCACCAGCATGGCGATATCCACATCCAGCTCCATCCGGTAGGTTCCGTTTTCGATCTCCCGGCGAACCTGCTGCCGTTCCCAGGCGTACCAATCCGGGATGTGGGAAAACTCCGTCTCTCCCTCCAGGGCCTGCATGTCTCCCAGGGGTGTCAGCTCCCACTGCTTGCCGCAGTGGCCGCAGCCCAATGTGATGCCCTTGCCCAGCATGGCGCCTTCCGCGCCGCAATGGGGACATTTGTAGAGAATACGGTGCAGGCCATCAGCCCGGAAGGCATCGTTGATTTGTATTTTCTGTTCCTTCTGCCAGCGGAAATGATCGAAGGAGAAGGCTTCATCCAGCCCATCGGACAGCTCCTGGACGGTTTTCTCCCGGATCTCCTCCCGGGTATAGAGCAAGGTTGCTTTGGCGGAAACCGGCACGCCTTTGCGCACCTGCAATTCATTATATAGTGGGTTCCGGGAAAAGGCGCCGAAGGTCTCGATCATCACCACCGGCACGTCGAATTTTTTCAGCAGCACCCCCATTTTCCGGGGCAGCGGGGTGCAGGTGCCGTCAAAGGAATAGCTGGCCTCCGGGTACATGAGCACACTGGTTTTCAGAGTCTTGAAGCAGTATTCCATATCCCGCACCAGGGTCAAATCCGTGACAAATTTCTGGGTGGGGATACAGCCGATGCTCCGCAGCAGCCATTCCATCAGCCCGCCCATGCCAACAAAGGCGTCGGAAGTGCAGATGATCTGGAAGGGACGGGGGTAGAGGATGCGGTAAGCGATCTGCATATCCAAAAAGCAGGAGTGATTCATGAGAATCAAGCAAGGCTGCTCCCGATCCAGCAGCTCCATCCGCTGGGTGGTAAAATGAAAGTCCGTTCCCGCCAATCCCGGCACTGTCAGTCCCCGAATGACGCTCCGCCAGAATAGGTTCGGCTTTCTCGGCTCCCGGTGGGGATATCGCGGAAGAGCCATAACCGCATCGTAGTCCAGCTGTTTCACCGTGGTTTTCATAAGGGATGCTCCCTTCTTTTCTTTTCCAAAGGGATTATACCAAAATATCCCTTTCTCGTCAATGTGTGCAGTTGGCACAGGTGTTTGCATATTATTCATTATTAATGTATGGTATTCATTCTTTCTTCCTGCTTTATCCTGCATATTCTTTTTGCATATTCGCATATTCCAAGAGGATATGAATAAAATTGTTTAATTCCCATATTGTACGCCTCGCTTTTTCCGTATTGTTGTAAATATCCCCAATTGACGATGCATAGGCGTGGGAGTATAATTTATTCATCAATTCCCCAATATAAGAGGGCTTTGAATCAAAAAGGAGTGTAAGAAAATGAAAAAGTTAGTTGCTGTTCTTCTGAGCTGCCTGATGGTCATGGGCATGCTCGCCGCATGCGGTTCCTCCGCGCCTGCCGAGACCAAGGCACCCGAAACCACCGCCGCCGCTGCCCCCGAGACCACTGCCGCAGCCGCTGAGACCACAGTCGCCGCTGAGGCTGGCTTCACCACTATCGAGGCTGGCAAGCTGATTATGTCCACCAACGCCACCTTCCCTCCCTACGAAATGGTCGCCGATGACGGCTCCTTCGAGGGCATTGACGTGGAAGTCGCCGGTGCCATTGCCGCGAAGCTGGGTCTGGAGCTGGTCGTGGACGACATGGACTTCTCCGCCGCACTGCTGGCTGTGCAGGAGGGCAAGTCTGACATCGTTATGGCGGGCGTTTCCGTCACCGAGGATCGTCTGCTGGTCATGAACTTCTCTGACAGCTACGCCACCGGTGTTCAGACCGTCATTGTCAAGGAAGGTTCCGATGTGACCATGGACAACCTGGGTGAAAAGATGATCGGCTGCCAGAAGGGCACCACCGGTTATATTTACGCCTCCGATTCTCCCGAGAACGGCGGCTACGGCGAGGATCATGTCACCGCCTTTGACAACGGTGCTTCTGCCGTGCAGGCTCTGATGAATGGTCAGGTTGACTGCGTCATCATTGACGACGCTCCCGCTCAAGAATTTGTCGCCGCCAATCCCGGTCTGACCACGCTGGACGGCGCCTGGGTGGAGGAAGAGTATGCCATCGGTCTGAACAAGGACAACACCGCCCTGCTGGACGCTGTCAACGCCGCTCTGGCGGAGCTGACAGCTGACGGTACCGTGCAGGCCATCGTGGATAAGTACATCTCCGCAGAATAAGCATGATTTCGGTTTGCCAGGAGGGCGGCGGAAGCTGCCCTTATCTGGCTTTTCCCGGTTATTTGCGCAAAGCCTCTCTTGCCTGCAAAAGCGGCTTTTCGGAGATAATCAAATGCAGAAAATCAATAAGGAGTGAGCTTGTGGAACAATACGAAGCTTGGAAGGCCCTGCTTCGATCCGGCGAGGCCACCGGATGGCAGGAATTCTACGTCAAATTCTACCAGGCTTTCATCGATGGCAACCGGTGGAAGCAATATTTAAATGGTGTGGGCACCACCTTGATGGTCACCGCTCTGGCACTGGCCATCGGTATCGCCCTGGGCGTTCTGGTGGCCATGATCCGCACCGCCCATGACCAGCAGCGTATCGGACACCGCAATCCCATTTTGGGCCTGCTCAACGGTGTCTGCCAGGTCTACGTCACCGTGATCCGGGGCACCCCCATGATGGTGCAGCTGCTGATTATGGGCTTTGTCATCTTCTCCTCCTCTCGGAACTACACCATGGTGGGCGCCTTGACCCTGGGCATCAACTCCGGCGCCTACGTCTCCGAGATCATCCGGGGCGGCTTGATGGCTCTGGATCCCGGTCAGGCGGAGGCCGGCCGCAGCCTGGGCCTCAACTACATCGACACCATGCGTTTCATTGTCATCCCCCAGGCCTTCAAGGCCATTCTTCCGGCACTGGGCAATGAGTTCATTATCCTGCTGAAGGATACCTCCCTAATCACCGTGATCGGTGGTAAGGAGCTGGTCTATGCCGCCCAGGCCATCTACGGCAGAACCTACGAGCAGATGTTCCCGCTGATCGGCATTGCCTGCATCTATCTGCTGCTGGTCATGATCTTCAGCTGGCTGCTGGGCATTCTGGAAAGGAGGCTGCGTCAAAGTGATCGACGTTAAGCATTTAAGCAAATCCTTCGGCGACCATCTGGTGCTGGACGACATTTCCGAACACATCTACCCCGGGGACAAGGTGGTTATCATCGGGCCCTCCGGCTCCGGAAAGTCCACGTTTCTGCGCAGCCTAAACCTGCTGGAGCTCCCCAGCGCCGGTACCATTACCTTTGACGGCGTGGAGATCACCAGCCCCAAAACCGACATCGACAAGGTTCGCCGCCAGATGGGCATGGTGTTCCAGCACTTTAACCTGTTCCCCAATATGACCATCCAGCGCAACATCACCCTGGCTCCGGTACGAAACAAGCTGATGTCCCAGGCCGAGGCCGACGAAAAGGCCTTGCAGCTGCTGCGTCGGGTGGGTCTGGAAGAAAAGGCCGGCGCCTATCCCAACCAGCTTTCCGGCGGACAGAAGCAGCGAATCGCCATCGTTCGGGCTCTGGCCATGAACCCCAAGGTTATGCTCTTTGATGAACCCACCTCCGCCCTGGATCCTGAAATGGTCGGCGAGGTTCTGGCGGTTATGAAGGAACTGGCCGCAGACGGCATGACCATGGTGGTGGTCACCCACGAAATGGGCTTTGCCCGGGAGGTGGGCAGCCGGGTCTTGTTCATGGACCAGGGCAAGATTCTGGAACAGGGCTCCCCTGCTCAGGTTTTCGGAAATCCCCAAAACCCCAGACTGCAGGATTTCCTGTCTAAGGTTTTGTAACGCAAAGACAAAGCGCTGGCATTGTGCCTTTTCACAATGCCAGCGTTGTTTGTTTTGCTTATTCCAGAACATGCTCCAAACCCATCTGCAAAATGGTTTTCACATGATCGTCCGCCAGGGAATACAGGATATTTTTCCCCTCCCGGCGGAATTTGATGAGCTGCATCTGCTTCAAAATCCGAAGCTGGTGGGAAATGGCGCTTTGGGACAGCGCCACCTTATCGGCAATGTCCGTCACGCACAGCTCCTCCACCGCCAGCAGCGACAGGATATGCACCCGGGTACTGTCCGCGAAGCCCTTGAACAGCTCCGCGATATCGTCCAGGGTCTCTTTGTCGGGAACCGCTTGCATCCGGGAACACCTCCTTGGTTTTTCTTTGAAATGCATATCGACTGAACGCAGCAGATGTGTCAGTTGATCGTGGATAGTTGCTAGTGCGTCTTGGCTCCCTCTTTGCGGGAGCTGGCAAAAATCTTTGATTTTTGGGA
>CAYYGF010000104.1:0-7505 GCA_964471315.1 uncultured Oscillospiraceae bacterium
GTGGCACACGACTTTGCGCGCAAAGTCTAGTGTGTTATACCTTTGGCGACCGTGGGTGGCGGAAAGGGGTTGTTCGGGGCAGGAACAAGCGCTTTCAGTCAGCCACAGAACAGGCGGATTTTGCGTCCCTCCGGGCGCGGAATCGGGGATTTGCTTTCAGCAAAATCCGCCTGTTCGGGTGTAGGGGGTGCGGCTTCGTTCCGAGGCGCAGCGAAGCGGAGCCTTGGAATGGAGCCGCATCACCGGGGGAGCAAAAGGTATATCATCCCCCGTCCCGCCGCAGCGACGTTCCCCGTCATCCCAAATCAAATGGTACCGTTGCCTGCTCCGGCAGCTTGTCCTTGAAACATCGGAACAAATATCGGATCGCCTCGTATGCGTAGATATGGCTGATCGTGGTGTCCCAGTCTGCCAGCTTTCGGATTGCTCCCTTATGCTTTTCAAAATCCAGATAAATCTCGCCCCACTCGCCGTCGCAGTCTGCCTGATACCGGTAGGTTGCGTTGGCGATTTTTTCTTCGCCCATGGTTTTGGAGATGCACTTGAGCTTGACCAGCCGAACAGCACCGCGCTCTATGAGCTTTTTCTCAAATTTCTTCACGGCGCTGTTGTACGCTTTTTCTGTTCCCTTGTCTGTGCTGGCCTGAATCAGCGCGGAGAGCTGCTCATAAGACTGCCTCTGGGACGGGTGCCCTATACGCCTGCATTGCATACAGATGGCATTGCGCCGTTCCAGCAGCTGCTGATCTCGGTGCCTGAGTTTCCAAAACGCATCCTGAATAGCGGAGGATCGAATGCCATCCCAAATCAGCTCCGAATAATTCCAGCTGTTGTCAATGAGGATCTCGTCCTCCGTTTCCTCCCCGTCCTCGTTGATGAAAAATTCATTCTGCCGGGTACGGATACCTCTTGCTGCTTTCAAATACTGCTTGGCGGTTTCCAGTGTACAGTGGGTGCGCTGCATGAAGGACTCCAATGCGGCATCCGTATTCTCATGGGACTGGGCATAGACAGCAGCCATCAGCCGGACACCCTTATAAACAGACAGGGAAGAAAGGCTCCACGCTTCTTCCTGCATTCGGCAGGCCAGCATGGCATCTCTCAGGAACTTGCCGAGGTAGGTTGTAAACGCCGCATTCTTCTCCGGATCATAGTCCGGAAATTTTTTTAGAATCACTTCCATGCAGGCCAGCTTCATATCCAGAAACCGTTCCGGTTGATTTGCCATACCATTGCTGAGAAGAAAACGGCGGATCTGCTTGTTCATAGCAGTCTCATAGTGATGCAGGAAGAAGCTGATGTAACGCAGGTCCCGGTTTTCCCTGGCTGCAATAATGAATCTGCTCAAATCTTCTGGTTTTGCAGGTGCGGGATCAAGCTGAAAGACATGCTCTGCTTCCCGCTGGGTGATACTTCCAGAAGCACTGCCCATTTCCTGCTTTTGCACAAAGCCGGTCATATCCCAGCGGTAGCCCGCTAGCCGAAGAAGATCGCTTTGTGTCAGCTGAACAGATGGCTCTGCTGTTGGGATTTCTGTTTTGCCGCCCATGGGCATCCCCCCTCTTTTTCTATTGGGCATTCAATCATTTGGATGCTTCCGCTTCCAGAGCTGTCAATTCCATATCTTCAAGATATTTGCCATTGGCGTAATCGGAATCCATGATCGCTCTGTCCCGGTGATTCCGTGCCAGCTCTTTCATCTGCTCTGCCAGTTCCTGTGAAATGGTTCCCCGGTGCCGCCGCTGGTCAATGGCATCGATGGCCTGTTTGCATCTGATTTTTCGCGGATCGTCCGCCGCAAGCTCCCGGGCTTCCCGTCCAAGTCGGGCACCTACCTGACGGCAGGTGCGGCCAAATGTATCATCAGGCGCGAGTCCATTGCAATACTTTTGCTGCCTTGCGTTGGTGGTCAGGAAGAACTTCCCGCAGATGGGGCACTTCTTTGGGGCGTGGCCGACACACAACGCCTCAAAAAGATTTGCGCGGAACATGCTGGGGAAAGAGGCATAGTGCATCCGCCGGGTCAGGCCGGTTTCACTTGCCAGATACTGAACGGATACATTGGCAAGAGACATCCATTTGTCTTCGGTATAATCATCCGCAGTAAAGAACTTAGCAAATTGTTTTGCGTATCCTTCCGCGTCTCTGGTCAGTTCTGTATCATCCAGGGACTCTACCAATGGTATCAGCGCTTGTTGATACCGCTGTATCGCAAACCCTAGCTGTGCAGTCAAACACAGCGACTGGACAAACAGGTTGCAAAAATCATTGGGTTTCCTCATCTGCCTGGCTGCTTTTCGGGCAGCTTCCGGGGAAAAGATGGATGCCAGCTTCTGATCCAGCCATTCATATTCCTGGTAGGAAAAGGGCGGGATGGTTTTCAAAAGCTCCACCACAGAAAATACATTTTTTCGGGATTGCTCCATCAGGAGAAGATCGACCCGGTCATGGTACAGGGCATCCACAAACTTCATCATGGGATCGGTCAGGATTACAACCCGATTCACAATCACTTCCGGAATGTTCAGCACATCACAGGCAACTGTGCCGGTGGGAAATTCCTGCCCTGCATACACTTCCTGTTTCCCGCAGTAATCCAATGTTAGTAAAGTCAGTTTCAGGCGTTCCTTCATATCAACCAAAACAGCCATTGGCGTAACTCCTTTCCATAACCCATTCGGCATTTCTGCGTTAAGGGCACTTTGGTGGCATTTACTTTTGCAATCACTCTATTCTACAAAACTTGCAGTCCAATAAAGCGGACTTTTAGGAGCGGCAGTCGCTCCTTAATTGAAAAAGGAAACGCAAGTTTTTCTCAGAAGGGCCCTGTCAGGTTTTTCGATTTTCCATTGTCAGGGGATTAGACCGTTTTTCACGAAATCCAACATAACCATAGTAGAGAGCGAAAAGTTTGGTTTTGCCGGGAACCTGCTTTTGCTTCTCAAAAAATGTTATGGAGGTATGTGAATGAATTTGTTTGAAACCATCAAGGCATCTGTCTCGACCAGACAGGCTGCGAAAGCTTATGGGCTGGAAGTGGATGCGCATGGAATGGCGTTGTGCCCATTCCACGACGATCACCGCCCCAGCCTGCTGCTGGACCAGCGGTACTACTGCTTTGGATGCCACGCCACCGGGGATGTCATTGACTTCGCCGCACGGCTGTTCGGAATTAGCCAGAGAAACGCCGCGCTAAAACTGGCGCAGGATTTTGGCATCGATCCCAGACCGCCCACACAATCGGATATCCCCATTCTCAATGCAGAGCCGCTTCCCAATCCGGAGCAGCCCTGCATTTTGTCTTTGGCGGAGGAAGTGCAGCGTCTCCGATATTGGGGGAGCTCCTACGCTCCAAAAAACTTGGACGATCCCTACGATGCCCGGTTCGTCGAAAGCTGCCAGGAGCTTACCAACATGGAATATCTGCTGGAGTGCATGATCGATGATCCGGAGCGAACGCTTCCCATCCGGAAGCAGTTCTGGGAAAGAAGGAATGCCGCATGAGACAGGAGTACCCCCAGTGGTTTGATGGCAGAAAAGTCAATGAGGTTCTGTTCTGTGAGGAATTTCTGAAAGCACATCCCATGAAGTGCATCCGGGGCCGGTTCTTCACCGTGGATGGACTTGTGGAGGACGAGGATGTTTTGAAAATGGAAATCTACAATGCTATCAAGTATTTCGTCACTGAGAATGTGGCAAAGGCTGCTACACGGCTGGTGGAAGCTCTGAAACTGGCCTGCTTCTCGCCGCCGCTGTCTGTACAGACGGATCGCATCCATGTTGCCAACGGTACTTTTCTTCTGGACGGACGCTTCACCGCGGAAAAGGAATTTTGCATGAACCGGTTGAAGGTTGCTTACAACTCCAGTGCCCAAATACCTGCTCACTGGTTATCATTTCTGGAGGATTTGCTGTATCCCGAGGATATCCCCACCATGCAGGAGTATCTGGGCTACTGCCTGATTCCCAGCAACAAGGCACAGAAAATGCTGATTCTCACAGGGAATGGCGGAGAGGGCAAATCCAGAATCGGCCTGGTCATGCGTTCTCTGATGGGGGACAACATGAATACCGGCTCCATCCAGAAGGTGGAAACCAGTCCATTTGCCCGGGCGGACTTGGAATACAAACTTCTTCTGGTGGACGATGATATGAAGATGGAAGCCCTGCCCCAGACCAGCAATATTAAAACCATCGTCACACTGGAAGGCAAGATGGACGTGGAGCGGAAGGGCAAGCAGAGCGAGCAGCGAATGTTGTACTGCCGTTTCCTGTGCTTCGGCAACGGAAAGCTCAACGCGTTGTATGACCGTTCCTACGGTTTTCACCGCCGCCAGCTCATCCTGACAGCAAAGCAGCGGGAGAGCACCAGAGTGGACGATCCTTTCCTGTCTGAAAAACTGGATGCGGAAGCGGAGGGGATTTTCTTGTGGTGTCTGGAAGGCTTGAAGCGGCTCATTGCCCGGAACTACGAGTTCACCATAAGCGACCGTGCAAATCGGAATCTCGAAGAGGCTGTAGAAGAAAGCAACAACATCGTCCAGTTTATGCAGTCCTCCGGGTACATCCGGCTGGAGCAAGGTACAGCAGCCAGGTCGGTTCATCTGTACACTGCCTATAAGCGCTGGTGTAAAGACAATCTGGAAATACCCCTGAGTCAGAAAACCTTTTCCCAGTACCTTACCCAAAATGCCGGAACCTACGGAATTCTCTATTCCAAGCACGTCATCGACAACCAGCGGGGATTTAAGAATATCCTGGTTCTCATTGACCCGGACAAGCCAGGAGCCTTGGAGGATACATTTTTCCGGTGAACCCAAAAATCATCCGCCCTATGCGCCCTCCCTGCCCGAAATGATGACACGACCGGGCACTTGGGGCGGCAGGGGCGGGTAAATCCAAGTTCAGCTCTATATTAGAATCCGGCAGTCAACCCGAAGGATTCCGGCTGCTATTTTTCAAGGGTATTGGAATCTGTGAACTTCTTGCCGAATGCGTGGTCCTATTTTACGAAATCGAGATTGCCGAAAAAACGAAAACGGTGTAGAAAAACGAGAATGTTTTCTCGAATTATAGAAAATGTTCTCATTTCTCAGAAGGCGACCCCTTGGATCACGATCCGGACATTGCGGCAGAAAAAAGGAGCGAACTTCCCTTCCCACGGAGAATACGCAAATCAATGAAATCAATTCGCCAAACAACAAACTATTTTCAAGGAGGAAACCATTTTGAATATCCGAAACCAAATTAAAGCCCAGATTCTTATGGCGGGCTTTACCATGGCAGAGGCGGTAGATGCTCTGTCCACGGAATACGGCTGGAGCGACAGTTTATCCAACTTTTCGTCCAAACTGAGCCGGGAATCCCTGCGCTATAAGGAAGCGATTCAACTCGCTGATGTTTTGGGCTATGAGATCGTATGGCAGAAACGGAGGGATTCCTGATGGAGAAACCTCAGTATGCAATTCTCCGTTTTGCCAAGTACAAGGGGCCGGAAATTGGACGCATTGAAGCTCATGACGAGCGTACCAAGGAAAAATATGCCAGCAATCCGGATGTGGATACCAGCCGCAGCAGGCTGAATTTCCATCTGGTGAAGCCCAAACGTTCCTACCGGGCAGAAGCGGAAAAACAGATTGCAGAAGCTGGGTGCAGAGCAAGAAAGGACAGCGTCCGAGTGGTGGAAACCCTGATTACTGCCAGCCCAGAGTTTTTCGCCAACAAGAAACCACGGGAGGTAAAGGAGTTCTTTGAATATGCGCTTGAGTTCATCCAGAGGAAGCAGTCTCCTGAGACAATCATCTCTGCCGTGGTGCATATGGACGAGAAAACGCCCCATATGCACCTTTGTTTTGTCCCGCTGACGGCGGATGGGAGGCTCAGTGCAAAAGACATCATCGGCAACAAAAAGAAGCTGACCCAGTGGCAGGATGATTTCTGGAAGCATATGGTGAAAAAGTACCCGGACTTCGAGCGTGGGGAATCCGCCAGCGAAACCGGCAGAATCCATATTCCACCCCGGCTGTTCAAGGAAGCGGTGCGCCTGAACCACCAAAAGGACAAGATCGCGCAGCTGCTTTCCGAAATCACGCCCCTGAACGCCAAGAAGAAGTCCACAGAAATTGAAGCAATTCTGGATGATTACATTCCCAGCGTGGAAAAGCTGATGACCCGAATGAAGAAAGCTGGCAGCGCCGTGAAGGAATTGAAAAAGGAAATCGCTGAACTGGAGCGTGAAGTCGAAGGTAGCAAAGTCAGTGTCCAACAGCGGCTGGAACTTGCCAAAAAGTTACAGGAGTTTGAGGCTCTCCAGCAGAATGTGAAGGATTTGGAGGATGAAATCGCCGCCATCCCGTCCGAAATTCGTGAGAAATACAAAACCAAAACGGAAAGAAAGGAAACCATTGCCCTTGAGTAATACCAAAGAAGTACAGGCCATGCAGCTGCCGATCCAAAAGCTGCGCCCCTTTGAAAATCACCCCTTCCAGGTGAAAGACGATGACGAAATGGAACAGCTTGTGTGGAGTGTCCTGACACAGGGCATTTTGACCCCGCTGGTTGTTCGCCCTCTGGAAAATGATGAATATGAAGTGATCTCTGGGCATCGGAGACTCCACGCATGTCAAAAGGCAGGAATCGAAACGGTTCCTGTCTTAATTTATGCCCTCGACCGGGATGCCGCCGCCATTGCGCTGGTGGACAGCAATCTCCACCGGGAGAAGATTCTGCCCAGTGAAAAAGCCTTTGCCTACAAGCTGAAAATGGATGCTCTGAGCCATCAAGGAACTTCTGGACAAGTTGGCCAGAAGTGGAGTAGAGAGGAAATTGCAGAGGGTGAGAGTGGTCGTCAGGTTCAGCGGTATATCCGCCTGACTGAATTGATCCCCCAAATTCTCAGCATGGTGGATGCCGGAAAAATCGCCCTAACTCCGGCGGTGGAGCTGTCCTATTTGACCCAACAGGAGCAGCGTGACTTGCTGGAAACCATGGAGAGTGAGGACTGCACCCCATCTCTCTCCCAAGCCGTCCAGATGAAAAAGCTGAGCCAGTCCGGGGAACTGAATATAGACAAGATATTCGAAATCCTCCGGGAACCCAAGGCCAACCAGCAGGAAAAGATCAGCTTCCGGGTGGACGATCTGCGGAAATTCTTCCCTAAAAGCTACAGCGCGACCAGGATTCAGGAAACCATTTTGAAGCTGCTCAGTGATTACCAGCGCAAGCGGCTTCGCGCGCAGGAAAGGTAAGGTGCAGATAGAGTATGGCAGAAACGATTCAGTATATCGATGCACCCGAAATCCTGTCAGCCAATGAGCTGGCAATCTTTTTGCATATTTCCCGCGCCGGAGCCTATAACCTCTTGAATTCCAAGGACTTCCCAACGCTGCATGTTGGGGGAAGAAAACTGGTGACAAAAGAGAATGTTTTGCTATGGATGAAGAAAAATACCAATAAAATTGCGTAATTTCCCGCACCTTTGCGGCTGGCCCCGGCTGCCTTTATAC
>CAYYGF010000105.1:0-6008 GCA_964471315.1 uncultured Oscillospiraceae bacterium
TCCCCTTTGGGGAAGGTGGCAGCCCGAAGGGCTGACGGAAGAGGTGCAGTATACGCGTTTCTTTTACACCAGGTATGGCGAAATGGAAGAATAAGACCTCATCCGACCCGCCTTACGGCGGGCCACCTTCCCCAAAGGGGAAGGCATGGGCGCCGTAAGCGCCAGTGCTATAAATTACAATTTATCCACGGTATCAGCCCCTATAATAGGAAAACGCCCCCTCTGGGTCAGAGGGGGCGAAATCCGTCAAAAGCAGCTGATATTTGAACTTTCAACTGTCCATTGTCAACTTTTCAGGCGGGTGGTTCTTCCTGAAGCAGCTGCCGGTATTCCCGGCGGCGCTTTCGCAGTTCCGCCAGAAGCGGCAGCATCCCACCCAGGTTGATCAGCAGCACAAAGCCCACCAGGCCCCACAGCAGAACCGAGCCGGGGGTCTTTATCAGAACAAATATCAGAACAGCCGCCACCAGAAGCCGCATCAGACAGGCCCGGCCTACGGTTTTCATGGCCCGCTGGCACTTCTCCTCCCGGTCGTACAGGTTCTCCGATTCCGGAGTTTGGTTTTCTGGTTCCATTATCTTGCCACGAAGCCGATCTTTTTATAGACTTTGCGCAGGGTCTTTTCCGCCACGTAGCTGGCCTTTTCCGCGCCGCTGCGGTAGACGCCTTCCAGGTAGCCCTTGTCCTTCAGCAGCCGGGTGGCTTCCTCCCGGATAGGCCGCAGAGTCTCGATTACCGCGTCGCCCACGGCGGGCTTGAAGGCACCGTAGCCCTTTCCGGCGAACTCTGCCTCGATCTGCTGGTAGGTCTCGCCGGTCACGGCGGAATAGATGCTCATCAAGTTGGAAACGCCGGGCTTGTTCTCCGGGTCAAAGCGGACGCAGTTTTCCGTGTCAGAGTCGGTGATGGCCCGCTTGAATTTCCGCTGGATGTCCTCCGGCTTTTCCATCAAGAACACGCAGCCATCGGGCATGGATTTGCTCATTTTGCTGTCCGGGGCGTTCAGACTCATGATCCGGGCGCCGGTCTCGGGAATGTAAGGCTCGGGAATCTTGAACACATCGCCGTAGATGCCGTTGAAGCGCTTGGCGATGTCCCGGGTCAGCTCGCAGTGCTGCTTCTGGTCATGCCCAACAGGCACCAGATCCGGCTGGTAGAGCAGGATGTCCGCCGCCATCAGAGCGGGATAGGTGAACAGGCCGCCGTTGACGTTTTCCGCGTGCTTGGCGGCCTTGTCCTTGAACTGGGTCATCCGGGACAGCTCGCCAAACATGGTGTAGCAGTTCAACACCCAGCCCAGCTCCGCGTGCTGGTGGACATGGCTCTGGATAAACAGGGTGTTCTTCTCCGGGTCAAGGCCGCAGGCGATGTACTGGGCCAGCTGCTCCAACGTCCGGCGGCGCAGGTCGGCCGGAACCTGACGGACGGTGATGGTGTGCATATCCGCCATGAAGTAGAAGCACTCGTACAGGTCAGACCGGGCGCTCCAATTCTTAATCGCGCCCAAATAGTTGCCCAGGTGCAGGTCGCCGCTGGGCTGGATGCCGGAGAGCATCCGCTTCTTGGGGGCCGGGGTTTCGGTAATCACGTCACTCATTGTGGTTCACGCTTCTTTCGTGTGTAGTTTTGGATATTTTAGCACAGTTATACCGATTGTGCAAGGGTATTTTCTCTCTTCCCCGGGGTTTCTGCAATTGATTTCTACAGCCGCATGTGGTATACTCTATGCTAGAAATTTACAAGCAAGAGAGGTAAAAGTTATGGATTATCAGGCTTTGGCGGAGCTTTTGTTTCCGGATGTCACCGAAACCCCGGAAGAAATCGAAGCCCGCTTCCCCCAGAGAAATCTTCCCGAGGGCGCGGTGGTCACCCGGATGGCGCCCTCCCCTACCGGCTTCGTGCATCTGGGCAACCTGGTGCAGGGCATGATCTCCGAGCGGATGGCCCACCAGTCCGGCGGTGTGCTGTTTCTGCGGGTGGAGGACACCGACGCCAAGCGGGAGGTTCCCGGCGCCGTGGAGGTGCTCATCGATTCTCTGAAATTCTATCATATCCAGTTTGACGAGGGCGCAACCATCGACGGCGACAAGGGCGCTTACGGCCCCTACCGCCAGCGCCAGCGGGCGGCCATCTATCATGTGTTCGCCAAGAAGCTGGTATCCGAGGGCAAGGCCTACCCCTGCTTCTGCACCGAGGAGGAGCTGTCCGCCATTCGGGAAAAGCAGGAGGCGAATAAGGAGACCACCGGCTATTACGGCGCTTACGCCATCTGGCGGGATCGCTCTGTGGAGGACATCCAGGCCCAGCTTGCCGCCGGGAACCCCTGGGTGCTCCGGTTCCGCTCCGAAGGCTCCATTGAGAATCAGTTCAAGTTCGACGATCTGGTGAAGGGCAAGCTGACCATCACCGAGAACAATGTGGATCACGTGCTGCTGAAATCCGACGGTATTCCCACCTACCACTTTGCCCACGCGGTGGACGACCATCTGATGCGTACCACCCATGTGGTGCGGGGCGACGAGTGGCTGCCCAGCCTGCCCTTCCACATCCAGCTGTTCAAGGCCCTGGGCTTCAAGCTGCCCAAGTATGTTCACATTGGGCCTCTGATGAAAATGGACGGCAATTCCAAGCGCAAGCTCAGCAAGCGCAAGGATCCGGAGCTGGCGCTGACCTACTACAAGGCCGAGGGCTTCCCCATCGCCTCCATGCGGGAATATCTGATGACCGTGCTAAACTCCAACTTCGAGGACTGGCGGCGGGCCAATCCCGATGCGGACATCGATTCCTTCCAGTTCAGCCCCAAGAAGCTGAACCCGGCAGGCAGCCTGTTTGACTATGCCAAGCTGGTGGATGTGTCCAAGAATGTCATCTCCCGGATGGACGCGGACACCGTCTACGGCCTGCTGGTGGCGTGGACGAAGGAATTTGACCCGGACTTTGCCGAAAAGCTGGAAGCTGATCCGGAATATGCCAAGAAAATTCTCGCCATCGGCCGGGGCGGCAAGAAGCCCCGGAAGGATCTGGCGGTCTGGAAGGACGCCAAGCCTTATATGGGATTGTTCTATGACGAATATCTGGAGGACGCGGTGTTCGACGAGAAGTTCTCCAAGGATCTGGTGGCCAACGTGCTGAACCGGTTCCTGGACAGCTACGATCCCGCCGACGATTCCGGCGTTTGGTTTGACAAGGTCAAGGCCATCACCGAGGCTGTTGGCTTTACCACCGACATGAAGGCCTATAAGGCAAACCCCACCGCCTACCCCGGCACCGTAGCGGATGTGTCCACCATGATCCGCCTGGCGGTCACCGGCAAGACCAATTCTCCTGACCTGTACACCGTGATGCAGCTGCTGGGGGCGGAGCGCACCGAACAGCGTATCCGCAGCACGATCGCCCGATTGGGATAACATAGCAAGCCCGCAGAGTGGAGGCCACCATTCTGCGGGCTTTTCCTATTATAACAATTTTTGACCATTAATGGAGAGCTGGAAGGTCAAGCCCAGGCGCTGGGCGGCCTGTCGGCACAGGAGCATCCGCTTCATAAAAATCTCGAAATACTCCATCACCGAGCTGACATCGGTATCCACCGTCAGCTCCAGGCCGATGGTCTTTTGCTCCTTGTCGATCTCCAGCCGGGAATCCGTCACGGAGTAGTTCACCCGGTCATGGATGTCCAGGGCAATGTCCGCCTGTTTGCGAACCCGGCTGCGGCGGACATCCGACTTATCCGCCAGGAACAGGGCGGCGGCCAGAGCGTTGACCGGGACGCCGTTGCCCTCGTCATGGTTGCCGATGGCGGTGACAATGGCCGCGATTTCTTCCGGCGGGAAATTCATCCGATCCAGAATCCGAAAGGCCATCACGGCCCCGCTTTGGCTGTGATCCACCCGGTTGACAATGTTTCCAATGTCATGCAGATACCCGGCGATTCTGGCCAGCTCCACGGTTCTGGCCGGGTAATCCAGGGTCTGCAAAATATCTCCCGCCAGCTTTGCCACCCGGGTCACGTGGGCAAAGCTGTGCTCTGTAAAACCCAGGGCCTCCATGGAGGCATCGGCCTGGGCAATGTATACCTGTACCGCCGGATCCCGGCGTACTTCTTCGTAAGTCATAGCGTTCCTTTCTTTTCCCTGTTTTTCATAATTAAGATACCGCTGCATTGTAAAGCCTTCCACCCAGGCATTGTAAAATTTCCTGCCGGGAATTTGGAAACGTTTCTTTGGTTTGTCTTTACAGGATTCCACCTCTGTGCTATAATTTTTCCGTTAGGCTGTCTGCCCAGTAAGGAGTATGTCCACTTTTATGTTTGAACGTTACGCCACCGACGAATTTGAATCGGAATTTACCTATTCCGGCAATGACCTTGGCTCCCGCTGGACACCGCAGGAAACGGCCTTCCGGGTGTGGGCGCCCACCGCCCAGGAGGTTTCCCTGCGGCTCTATCGCGGCGGTGCGGCGGAGGGAAGCGACCTTCTGCGGCAGGTTTCCATGACTCGGGACGTCCAGGGCACCTGGGTGGCGAGACTCCCCGGAAATCTGAAGAACATCTACTATACCTACCTGGTGCTGGTGGATGGGCAGTTCAACGAGGCCTGCGACCCCTATGCCCGGGCAGTGGGTGTCAACGGCCAGCGGGCCATGGTCATCGATCTGGCGGACACAAACCCCCAGGGCTGGGAGGCGGACACCGATCCCCATGCCGGTGCGTCCTTGACCGATGCGGTGATTTATGAGCTGCATGTGCGGGATTTTTCCATGCACCGGGGCTGCCGTCTGCGCAACCGGGGGAAATTCCTGGCGCTGACCCAGACCGGCGCCGTGACCAAGGGAAAGCACCCCGCCGGATTGGATCACATCCGTCAGTTGGGCGTGACCCATGTTCAGCTGCTGCCGGTGTTTGACTTTGGGTTTACCGACGAGGCCCGGCACAATCCCCAGTATAACTGGGGCTATGACCCGGTGAACTTCAACGTGCCGGAAGGCTCCTACGCCACCGATCCATTCCATGGCGCTGTCCGGGTCAAGGAAATGAAGCGGATGGTCAAGGGGCTGCATGACGCCGGTCTGAGCGTGGTGATGGACGTGGTGTACAACCACGTTTACGATTCCGGCAGCTTTTGCTTCAACGAAATCGTACCCGGCTATTTCAGCCGGATCAGCCCGGAGGGGTGCTATTCCAACGGCTCCTACTGCGGCAACGACACCGCCTCCGAACGGGCCATGGTGCGAAAATATATTGTCGACTCCGTGTGCTATTGGGCGGAGGAATACCATATTGACGGATTTCGGTTCGATCTGGCGGGCTTGCTAGACATTGCCACCATCCGCGCCGTGATGGAAGCCGTGCATTCGCGCCATCCCAACGTGCTTTTCTACGGCGAGGGCTGGACGATGCCCACGGTTCCCACCAAGCCGGGAATTTCCTTGGCGGTGCAGACAAATTCCGCCCAGCTGCCGCTCTTCGCTTTTTTCAGCGACACCACCCGGGATCTGCTCCGGGGTTCCAATTTCTCAGATACGGCCCTGGGGTTTGTTTCCGGCGGGAGCTGCCAGCGGGAGGCACTGGATGCCTGCTTCCTGGGCATGCCCCATTGGGCGGCACAGCCGGAGCAGTGCGTCCATTACGTGTCCTGCCACGATAACCATACCTTGTTTGACCGCCTCGCTCTGGCAGCCCCGGAGGCGCCCCGGGAGATGCTGGCCCGGATGAACCGTCTGGCGGCGGCGTTTTATCTGCTGTCCCAGGGGGTTCCCTTTTTCCAGGCGGGGGAGGAAATGCTCCGCTCCAAGCCTGGCCGGCGGGGACGGTTCGATGACAACAGCTACCGCTCCGGCGACCGGGTCAACGCCCTAAGGTGGGAAGCGCTGGATGAGCCGGAATGCGCCCGGACGGTGGATTTCTATCGGGGGCTGATCGCCTTCCGCAAGGCCCACCCTTCCCTGCGGCTGCGCACCCGGGAGGCGGTTTGGAGCAAGGTGCATCCCCAGCCCTGGGACGACGGGCACAC
>CAYYGF010000105.1:6018-7494 GCA_964471315.1 uncultured Oscillospiraceae bacterium
GGCGATTTACCGCATTGACGAGGACGCGCAGGAGCTGTTCGTGGCGTTCAACGCCGGGATGGAGGAAATCACCGTGCCTCTTCCGGAAGGAGCCTGGGAGGTGCACATCCGGGACGACCAGGCAGGTACGGCGGCTCTGGACACCGTCCAGGGCAGTCTGATGGTTCCGCCGGTCTGCGCCGTTGCCCTGACCCGAAAAAAGCCGGTGGAGGTCGTCGCGGCCCTGCTGTGGGAAAAGGATCGCTTCTTGATCTGCCAGCGCCCGGCAGGAAAAGCCCGGGGGCTTCTGTGGGAATTTCCCGGGGGCAAGGTGGAGCCGGGAGAAACCCTGGCCCAGGCACTGACCCGGGAATGCCAAGAGGAGCTGGCTGTGCAGGTTCGGGTGGAGGGAATCTTCCGCCAGCGCCTGTATGAATACCCCGATATCTGCATCCGGCTGACGCTGATGAGCTGTATTCTGAATTCCGGCGTTCCCCAGGCGCTGGAGCACGCGGCGTTTCGCTGGGTTCACCCCGGCCAGACGGGGCAGTACGAATTCTGCCCGGCGGATCAATGGCTTTTGCAGGAGGTTATCCGAATCTATGGCAATAAGCCGCCGTTGAATCCGTAAATAGATTGGGCAACAACTGGTTGCTTGCTTTTTGCTGTGGGCAATGGTATTCTGTTGGTGAGGTGATTACCATGGAAACCAAGGAAGTTCTTCGACAACTGCGAACAAAGAACAATCTGTCCCAGGACGCGCTGGCGGAAAAGCTCCATGTTACCAGGCAGGCAGTATCCCGCTGGGAAAATGGAGAGACGCAGCCCAATACGGAAACGTTGAAATCGCTGTCAAAGCTGTTTGACGTTTCCATCAATACCCTCCTCGGCTCGCCCTGGCAGCGGGTCTGCCAATGCTGCGGGATGCCGCTGGAGGATGCCACCACCAGCCGGGAACCGGATGGCGCTTTTAATGAGGAATACTGCAAATGGTGCTACACGGATGGGAACTTCGTTTATACAAATCAGAAGGAACTGACAGATTTTCTGGTTGCGCACATGACAAACGAAAACTGGCCGCCGGAACAGGCCCGGGCCTATTTTGAAGCGGAGCTGCCCAAGCTTGCGCATTGGAAGCAGAAAAAACAATAGCCGGTATTGGGACAAATCGGTTCCGGTTCACGGTTCTTTCGAACCGCGCTCCGGAACCGACGGCCTAAAAACGTGCCTCCGGCACGTTTTCTTACGGCCTTTCAAATCCCTCCACCCTCCCGGATGTCGAAAAAGAAGGAGGGATTTGATTGCCTTTCCGCTTCGCGGAAAGTAAGGTGTCGTCCCCGGCTGGACGGGGACGAGGGAAGCTCCACCGGAGCTTCCCATTTAGGTGGGTTCAAATCCACTGACCGTAAAAAAAATCCCATACCCCGTATGGGGTATGGGATTTTTTGGCGGAGAAGGAGGGATTTGAACCCTCGATACCCTTTTGGGGTATACACG
>CAYYGF010000106.1:0-7461 GCA_964471315.1 uncultured Oscillospiraceae bacterium
GATATGAATGAATAATGGAGGATACAAGTATGTCCAGAGTATATAATTTCTCCGCAGGCCCTGCGGTTCTGCCGGAGACTGTTCTGAAAGAGGCCGCCGACGAGATGCTGGATTACCAGGGAACCGGGATGTCCGTCATGGAAATGAGCCACCGCTCAAAGGCCTACCAGGCCATCATCGACCAGGCCGAGGCGGATCTGCGCAAGCTGATGGGAATTCCCGAAAACTACAAGGTTCTGTTTATGCAGGGTGGTGCCAGCCAGCAGTTCGCCATGATTCCCATGAACCTAATGAAAAACAAGGTTGCCGACTACATCATCACCGGTCAGTGGGCCAAGAAGGCCTGGCAAGAGGCGCAGATGTACGGCCAGGCCAACGCCGTGGCCTCCTCCGCCGACAAGACCTTCTCCTACATTCCCGACTGCTCGGATTTGCCCATCAGCGAGAACGCGGACTATGTCTATATCTGTGAGAACAATACCATTTACGGCACCAAATTCTGGCAGCTGCCCAATACCAAGGGCAAGGATCTGGTGTCCGACGTGTCCAGCTGTTTCCTGTCTGAGCCGGTGGATGTGACGAAATACGGCATGCTCTATGGCGGTGTGCAGAAGAACATCGGCCCTGCCGGTGTGGTCATCGCCATCATTCGGGAGGATCTGATCCGGGAGGATGTGCTCCCCGGCACTCCCACCATGCTGCGCTACAAGACCCATGCCGACAACGGCTCCATGTACAACACGCCCCCCGCTTACGGCATCTATATCTGCGGCAAGGTGTTTCAGTGGCTGCTCGCCATGGGTGGTCTGGAGGTCATGCAAGCGCGCAACCAGAAGAAAGCCGCCGTACTGTATGATTTCCTGGACAGCAGCCGTCTGTTCCACGGCACCGTGGTAAAGCAGGATCGTTCCTTGATGAACGTACCCTTCGTCACCGGCAGCACCGAGCTGGATGCCAAATTTGTAGCGGAGGCCGCGGAGGCAGGCTTCGTGAATCTGAAGGGCCACCGCACCGTGGGCGGCATGCGGGCCAGCATCTACAACGCCATGCCCATCGAGGGCGTAGAAGCGCTGGTGCGCTTTATGGAAACATTTGAGAAGGAAAACATTTGAAAAGAGGAAAACCATGTATCAGATTCATTGCTTGAATAAGATTTCCCCCAAGGGTACTGCCCTTTTGACGGAAAGCTATCAAACCACGGACGCCCTGGAAAACGCCGAAGCGGTTCTCGTGCGCAGCGCCAGCATGCACGAAATGGTGCTGCCCGAACGTCTGCTGGCAGTGGCCCGGGCAGGCGCCGGTGTCAACAACATCCCCTTAACCAGCTGTGCCGAGAAAGGCATCGTGGTGTTCAACACCCCCGGCGCCAACGCCAATTCCGTGATGGAGCTGTCCCTGTGCGGCATGCTGCTGGGCAGCCGGGACATTGTGGGCGGCATCAACTGGGTTCAGTCCATCAAGGGCAGCTCCGAAATTGCCCGCATGGTGGAAAAGGGCAAATCCCAATTTGCCGGACACGAGATCCGGGGCAAAAGCCTGGGTGTCATCGGTCTGGGCGCGGTGGGCGGCCCTCTGGCCAACGCTGCCAGAAGCCTGGGGATGACCGTCTACGGCTGCGATCCCTTCATCTCCATCGACGCGGCCTGGCATTTGGACAGCCACATCACCCGGGTCAACAGCCGGGAGGAAATCTACGCCAAGTGCGACATCATTTCCCTGCACACGCCTCTTCTGGAGGACACCAAGAAGATGATCAACGCCGAGGCCATCGCCAAGATGAGAGACGGTGTCATCATCCTAAACTTCGCCCGGGATCTGCTGGTGGATGACGACGCCATGGCCCAGGCTCTGGCCAGCGGCAAGGTTTCCCGCTATGTCACCGACTTTCCCAACGAAAAGAGCGCCAATATGCCCGGCTGTATCGCCATCCCCCACTTGGGCGCGTCTACCGAGGAATCCGAAGATAATTGCGCCAAAATGGCCGTGCAGGAGCTGATGGACTATCTGGAAAACGGCAATATCCGCAATTCCGTCAACTATCCCAACTGCGACATGGGCATCTGCCAAAGCGCCGGCCGGATCACCCTGCTGCACCGGAACATCCCCAACTCCCTGGGCCGGTTCACCGCCGCCATCGCCGGAGAAAACGTGAACATCGCCGGTTTGATGAATAAAAGCCGGGGCGAGTTCGCCTATACCATGCTGGATCTGGATCAGCATCCCTCTCAAGATGTGGTGGAGCATCTGAAACAGATCGAGGGTGTCCTGCGGGTGCGGGTCATCCAGTAATCCATTTCAAATCACGCACCCAAATAAGAGGGAGGAACGCCAATGAAAACCATGCTGGAAAATGCCCGTGCCGCGAAAGCAGAAATTGCCCGGCTGCAGCCCGGACAAAAGAACGCGGCGCTGAACGCCATGGCCGACGCGCTGCTGGCACACCAGGGGGGCATTCTCGCCGCCAACGCCCTGGACCTGGAGGCGGCTAGGAGTACCATATCCCAGGTAATGCTGGACAGACTGCTGCTGACCCCCGCCCGAATTGCCGGTATGGCCCAGGGCATTCGGGAAGTAACCGCCCTGCCCGATCCGGTGGGGCTTGTTCTGGAGGAGCACACCCGGCCCGATGGCCTGCAAATCCAGAAGGTTTCCGTTCCCATGGGTGTGGTCGCCATCATCTACGAAAGCCGTCCCAACGTCACCAGCGACGCTGCTGCTCTGGCGCTGAAAAGCGGCAATGTCTGCATTCTGCGCAGTGGCAAGGAGGCTTTCCGCAGTGCCAACGCCATCGTCACCGCGCTGCGCGACGGGCTGCGGATGCAGGGAATCACCCAGAACGCGGTGAACCTGGTGCAGGACACCAGCCGCGCCAGCGCCACCGCCCTAATGACTGCCAACGGTTATGTGGATCTGCTGATCCCCCGGGGCGGCGCGGGACTGATTTCCGCCTGTGTGCGCAACGCCACCGTCCCCTGCATCGCCACCGGCACCGGCATCTGCCACGTGTATGTGGAGAAAACCGCCGACCTGGACATGGCCCTAAACATCATCGAAAACGCTAAAACCAGCCGCCCCAGCGTGTGCAACGCCGAGGAGGTGCTGCTGGTGGATAAGGCTATCGCCCCCACCTTCCTGCCCATGCTCTATGACCGGCTGGTAGCCAAGCGGGAGCATCCTGTGGAGCTGCGGCTGGACGAGACCGCCGCCGCCATCATTCCCGGAAAAGCGGCTGGCGAAATGGATTTTGACACGGAATTTTTGGACTACATTCTGGCTGTAAAATGCGTAGAGGGTGTGCAGGAAGCGGTGGCCCACATCGCCGCCCACTCCACCGGGCACAGCGAGGCCATCGTCACCCGCAGCGCCGAAGCGGAAGAAATCTTCACCTCCACAGTGGACAGCGCGGCGGTGTACGTCAACGCCTCCACCCGGTTCACTGACGGCGGTGAATTCGGCTTGGGCTGCGAAATGGGCATCTCCACCCAGAAGCTCCACGCCCGAGGCCCCATGGGTCTGCGGGAGCTGACCACCTACAAATACATCATCCACGGCAACGGACATGTGAGGTAATCACGATGAAATACGGATTTATTGGCTGCGGCAACATGGGCGGCGCCATTGCCCGGGCCTTAAGCAAACAAACCAAGGACATCGCCCTGGCAGACCGCTCCGGCAGGGGCAAGGCTCTGGCCTCTGAACTGGGAATCACCTATTCAGACAACGCTTCCATCGCAGAAGGCTGTGACCGGATTTTCCTGGCGGTGAAGCCCCATATGATGAAGGATATGCTTCTCCCTCTGCGGAACACGCTGGCCCGCCGCAAGCCCCTGCTGATCACCATGGCGGCTGGCCTGGAGATCCAGCAGATCGAAGAATTCGCCGGAGTCCGGCTGCCTATCGTCCGCATCATGCCCAACACCCCCACCGCCATCGGCAAGGGTGTGATTCCCTATTGCCGCAACGATTTGGTAACGGATTCCCTGTTGGCCGACTGGCTGACAGACATGCGCTTCTGCGGCCTGCTGGACAGTCTGGAAGAGCGGCTCATAGACGCCGCCAGCGCCCTGTCCGGCAGCGGCCCGGCCTACATGTACATGTTCATCGAGGCTCTGGCCGACGGCGCTGTGGCCTGCGGCATTCCCAGGGCCAAGGCTCTGGATTACGCCGCCATGACCATGGCGGGCTCCGCCGAAATGTTCCTGGAAACCAAGCAGCATCCCGGCGCGCTGAAGGACGCGGTCTGCTCCCCCGGGGGCAGCACCATTGCGGGTGTCCGTGCTCTGGAGCAGCATGGCTTCCGGGGTGCAGCCATGGACTGCGTCATCGCCGCATACCACCGGAACAAGGAATTGGGCAAATAAACAAGGGCCGGCTTTCGCCGGCCCTTTCCCTATTATGTAGGTTATACGCCCGAGAATGCGGAGAAGCCGCCGTCGATGGGCAGCACCACGCCGGTGATAAAGCCCGCCGCGTTGTCATCCAGCAGGAACAGCAATCCGCCCGCCAGATCCTCGGTCTTGCCGAAACGACCCATGGGTGTCCCTGCCAGGATCTTCTTGGTTCGCTCCGTGGGTGTGCCGTCCTCGTTGAACAGCAGGCTTTGATTCTGCTTGCTGGCAAAGAAGCCAGGGGCAATGGCGTTGACCCGGATGTTGCACTTGGAGAAGTGAACCGCCAGCCACTGGGTGAAGTTGCTGACCGCTGCCTTCGCGCCGGAGTAGGCCGGGATCTTGGTCAAGGGCAGGAAGGCGTTCATGGAGGAAATGTTGATAATATTGCCGCCGCCGCTTTTCACCATATGCTTGGCGAAGGCCTGGGTCGGGATCAGAGTGCCGTTGTAATTCAAGTCAAAGACCATGTTCACCCCGTCGTCATCCAGGTCGAAGAAGGTTTTGATGTTCTTCTTATCCAGGTCGCCAGGCTCATAGTATTCCTTGTCAGTCTGGGCCCGGGGATTGTTGCCCCCCGCGCCGTTGAGCAGGATGTCGCAGGGGCCGAAATCCGCGAGCACCTGGTCGGCAATCCGCTCCATGTCCTCCCGAATCAGCACGTTGCCCTTGTAGGCCTTGGCAATGCCGCCCTCGGCGTTGATCTCCGCCGCGTACTGGATAATGGCGGCGTCGGAACGGTTGACCAGCGCCACCTTGGCTCCGGCCCGGGCCAGCACCTTGGCCAGGTAGCTGCACAACACGCCTCCCGCTCCGGTGACCACGGCGACCTTGCCGCTGAGGTCAGTCTGCAATACATTTTTCTCCATTGTAAAAAACTCCTTTTTCCTTTGTATTCTCTGATATTTGTTTTTATTATAACGCCCCTGGGCCGAAAGCGCAAGGCAACCGGAGAAGTTTTGGGAAATCGCCGGAAACAGTATTGTTTTTTGGGATAAACTGCTGTATAATGAGGGAAACATTCTCTGTAGGAGGGAACTATGGAATATACCGTTTTGGGGAAAACCGGTCTGAAAATCTCCCGCATGGGCTTTGGCGGCATCCCCATCCAGCGCATTGACGCGGAGGGCACCAAGGTCTTAATGCACCAGCTCAAGGCGGCCGGCGTGAACTTTATCGATACCGCCCGGGGCTACACCGTCAGTGAGGAATACCTGGGCTATGCTCTGGAAGGCATCCGGGACAGCTTTGTCCTTGCCACCAAAAGTATGTCCCGCACCCGGGACGCCATGGCGGCGGATATTGACATCAGTCTGAAGAATCTGCGCACCGGCTACATCGACCTATATCAGATCCATAACGTCACTCCGGAGCAGCTGCAGCAGGTTGTGTCCCCCGGCGGAGCGCTGGAGGCCCTGCTGGAAGCCAAGGCCGCCGGAAAAATCGGTCACATTGGCGTGACCGCCCATTCCACGGACACCTTCCGCATGGTGCTGGATATGGATTGGGTAGAGACGGTGATGTTTCCCTACAACATTGTGGAAAGTCAGGGCACCGAGCTGATTCACCGTTGCGCCGAAAAGAACATCGGCTTTATCTGCATGAAGCCCCTGGCTGGCGGCGCCATTGAGGATGCCACCCTGGCGCTGCGCTATGTCCTCAGCAATCCGGACGTGACCGTAGTCATTCCCGGTATGGCTGACCCCAAAGAGCTGGCGCAGAACATCGCCGCCGTATCGGACACCTCTCCTCTCAGCGCCCAGGAGCAGGCGAAACTCCAGCAGATCCGGGATTCCCTGGGCACCCAATTCTGCCGCCGGTGCAACTATTGCCAGCCCTGCACCGTGGGAATCAGCATTTCCAGCTGTTTCCTGTTCGATGGCTATTTGCAGCGCTACGGCCTGGCAGATTGGGCTAAGGGCCGCTATGCCTCCATGGACACGCACGCCTCCGACTGCATCGGCTGCGGTGCCTGTGAAGGCCGCTGCCCCTACCACCTGCCCATCCGGGACATGCTGAAAAAGGTTGCCCAGCGATTTGGTGAATAACGAAGGCAGCACCGCATAATGGGCAAAAGCTCCGCCGAAGCCCGCTGTCCCCATTGTGCGGTGTTGCCCTAACAAAACCCCGCCGGTGGGCGGGGTTTTCCTATGTGTATTGTGGTTCCCGGCGGCTTGCTGCGCACACAAAGCGGGTGCCGGTTTCTTTGCCGTCCAGAATGTCGTACAGATGATTGGGATTGCTGCCGTTGGCAATGACCATATCGCAGCCGCAATCCAAACAGATTTCCGCCGCCCGGAGCTTTGTAACCATGCCGCCGGTGCCCTGGGCGGTACTGCTGACGCCGGCAAGTTTCCGGATACTGTCGTCGATCTGGGTAACCCGATGCAGCAGCCGGGCCTCGGGATTGGTGTGGGGGTCGGCGGTATACAGGCCGTCGATGTCGGAAAGCAGGATCAGCAGATCCGCCTGGACGCTTTTGGCCACAATGGCGGCCAGAGTGTCGTTGTCGCCAATGACGATCTCCTCCGTCGCCACCGTGTCATTCTCGTTGAGGATGGGCAGCGCTCCTAGATCCAGCAGCCGGTTCAGGGTGTTGGTAAAATTGCGGTGCCGAATCTCATTGGCAGTGTCGTCTCCGGTGATCAGCAGCTGGGCCACGGTATGGTGGTATTCGCCAAACAGCTTGTCATAGGTATACATCAGCTCACACTGCCCCACAGCTGCCGCCGCCTGCTTGGTGGGAATATCCTGGGGCCGCTGCCGCAGGCCCAGCTTGCCCACCCCCATGCCAATGGCGCCAGAGGACACCAGAATGAGGTCATGTCCCGCGTTTTTGATATCGCTTAAAACCTGGCACAGAGACTCCACCCGGCGGATATTGAGATGCCCAGAGGGGTGGGCTAAGGTAGATGTGCCGATTTTTACCACAATGCGCATTGGGTTTCCTCCTTGTTTTGGCAGGAATTTTTCCCTATTATACTGATATTCAACAGAAAACTTTAAGTATTATGTGCATATCCGCTTTCCTCAGCAAAAGAACAATTTAGCGCCCTAACGCCTCCCCTGATAG
>CAYYGF010000107.1:0-7431 GCA_964471315.1 uncultured Oscillospiraceae bacterium
CTTCAGACTGCCTAAAAACGATGTCATTCCGTGCCAGTGCTCACACTGGCGTGGGAATCCCCCAAATACAAATATTTTTACAGGTTGGTGTAGCCCATGATGCTGGCGTCCACCACGGCGGCGGTGTCCCGGCCTTCCCGCAGGGCCCAGACGACTAAGCTCTGGCCCCGGCGCATGTCGCCGCAGGCGAATACCTTGGGCTGGGAGGTGGCGTACTTGCTGTCCGCCACGGTGCCCCGGGGGGTCAGGTCTACGCCGAAGGCCTCGGCTACATAGGGTTCACAGCCGGTGAACCCGGCGGCGATGAGCACCAGGTCGCACGCGAGGGAGAATTCCTCCCCGGTGGGGACCATCATCCGGCGGCCGTCCACCACCTTGCTTTCCAGCTTGGCGATCAGCGCGCCGCAGACCTGGCCGGCTTCGTTTTTGTAGAATTCCTTGACGGTGGTCTGGTACAGCCGGGGGTCGCTGCCGAATTTGGCGATGGCCTCCTGCTGGCCGTAGTCGGTTTTCAGCACCCGGGGCCACTCCGGCCAGGCGTTGCCGGGCGTGCGTTCCGTGGGGGGACAGGGCATCATCTCCAGCTGGGTCACGCTTTCGCAGCCCTGGCGGATGGCGGTGCCCACGCAGTCATTGCCGGTATCGCCGCCGCCGATGACCAGCACCTTTTTCCCCTGGGCGCTGACGGCCTTGCCGTCGGCAAACCCCGAATCCAGCAGGCTCTTGGTGACGCTGGTCAGGTAATCCACGGCGAAGTAGATGCCGCCCGCGTCCCGGCCTGGGGCATTGATGTCCCGGGGCTGCTTGGCGCCGCAGCACAGCACCACCGCGTCGTACTGGTCCACCAGCTCCTGGGCGGAGATGTCCCGGCCCACGTCGGTGTTGGTGACGAATTCGATGCCCTCTTCCTTCAGGATATCCACCCGGCGGTCGATGACCCACTTTTCCAGCTTCATGTTGGGAATGCCGTACATCAGCAGGCCGCCCACCCGGTCGCTGCGCTCGTACATGGTGACCTTGTGGCCCCGCTTATTCAACAGGTCGGCCACGGACAATCCGGAAGGGCCGGTACCCACCACGGCCACCCGCTTTCCGGTGCGGGAGGGTGGCGGCACCGCGTGGATGACACCGGTGCTGTAGCCATACTCCACAATGGCCCGCTCGTTTTCCTTGACGCTGACGGGATAGCCCGTGGCCATGCCGCAGGTGCAGGCGGCCTCGCACAGGGCGGGGCAGACCCGGCTGGTAAACTCCGGGTAGCGGTTGGTGGCGATGAGCCGCCGGGCCGCCAGGGCCCACTGGCCGTGGTAGATCAGATCGTTCCACTCGGGGATCAGGTTGTTCAGAGGGCATCCGCTGGCCATGCCGCCGATCATCATGCCGCTCTGGCAGAAGGGAACGCCGCAGTCCATGCACCGGGCGCCCTGGGCCTGCTGTTCGTCCTGGTGCAGCGGGATGTGAAATTCATTGAAGTTTTTGGTTCGCTCCTCCGGGGGCAGCTCGGTGCTCGTCTGCCGGGAGATTTCCATAAATCCGGTGGTTTTTCCCATAATCGCCGCCTCCTTTACCGCGCGTTTTTCATGGCGTAGAACGCCTCAATCTGGGTCTGCTCGCTGTCCTCGCCCTTTTCTTCCATCTGGGCGATGAGCCGGAGCATCTTGTCATAGTCGTGGGGCAGAACCTTCTTGAATTTGTGCAGGTACTGCCCGAAGTTGTCCAGAATCTCCTTGCCCCGGGGAGAGCCGGTGGCCTCCACGTGCTCCCGGATCAGATCCTTCAGCAGGCTAACGTCATATTTGTGCTCTACCGGCTCCAGGCTCACCATATCCTTGTTGACCCGCTGGTAGAAATCCCAGTCCTCGTCCAGCACGTAGGCGATGCCGCCGCTCATGCCCGCGGCGAAGTTTTTGCCGGTCTTACCCAGCACCACCACGGTGCCGCCGGTCATGTACTCGCAGCCGTGGTCGCCCACGCCCTCTACCACCGCTGTGGCGCCAGAGTTGCGCACGCAGAACCGCTCGCCGGCCACGCCGTTGATGAAGGCCTTGCCGCCGGTGGCGCCGTAGAGGGCCACGTTGCCGATGGCGATGTTCTCGCTGCGGTCATAGGTCACGTTTTCCGGGGGGTAGACGATGATCTTGCCGCCGGACAGGCCCTTGCCCAGGTAGTCGTTGCAGTCGCCGATCAGCTCCAGGGTCAGACCCTTGGGGATGAAGGCGCCGAAGCTCTGGCCGCCGTAGCCGGTGCAGGTGACGTGGAAGGTGTCGTCGGGCAGGGTATTGCCGAATTTCGCGGTGATCTCGCTGCCGAAGATGCTGCCGAAGGCCCGGTCGGTGTTGCCGACCTCCAGAGTCACGGAGGCGGGCTTGGGCTGCGGCATGTCGAAGCTCTTCTTGAACTTCTTCATCAGCACCTTCATATCCGGGGTCTGCTCCAGGGCAAAGTCATAGACGGCCTTGGGATCAAAGTGCACGTTGGAATTTTCCACCAGCGGGTTATGCAGCAGGGCGGTCAGATCCATTTCGCTGGCTCGGGAACCGGGCTCGGCGGGGCGAACCTGCAGCAGATCCGTGCGGCCCACCAGTTCGTCCACGGTGCGCACGCCCAGCTTTGCCATATACTCTCGCAGCTCCTGGGCCATGAACAGCATGAAGTTCATGACGTACTCGGGCTTGCCCTTGAAATTTTTGCGCAGGTCCGGGTTCTGGGTGCAGATACCCATGGGGCAGGTGTCCAGGTTGCACACCCGCATCATCACGCAGCCCATAGCCACCAGCGGGCCGGTGCCGAAGCCGAATTCCTCCGCGCCCAGCATGGCGGCGATGGCCACATCCCGGCCGGACATCAGCTTGCTGTCGGACTCGATGCGCACCCGGGAGCGCAGGCCGTTCAGAATCAGACACTGGTGGGCTTCCGCGATGCCCAGCTCCCAAGGGAGCCCAGCGTTGTGGATGGAGGAGTTGATGGAGGCAGCGCCGGTGCCGCCGTCAAAGCCGGAGATTAGGATGACCTCCGCGCCGGCCTTGGCAACGCCCGCGGCGATGGTGCCCACACCTGCCTCGCTGACCAGCTTGACGTTGATGGCCGCGTTCCGGTTGGCGCATTTCAGATCATAGATCAGCTGGGCCAGATCCTCGATGGAGTAGATGTCGTGGTGGGGCGGGGGAGAGATCAGTCCTACGCCGGTGGTGGAGTGGCGGCACTTGGCGATCCAGGGATAGACCTTGGCGCCAGGGAGCTGGCCGCCCTCGCCGGGCTTGGCGCCCTGGGCCATTTTGATCTGGATTTCCTTGGCGGAGACCAGGTATTTGCTGGTGACGCCGAACCGGGCGGAGGCCACCTGCTTGATGGCGCTGTTGCGCTCGGTGCCGTAGCGGCTCTCGTCCTCGCCGCCCTCGCCGGTGTTGGACTTGCCGCCCAAGCGGTTCATGGCGATGGCCATGCACTCGTGGGCCTCGGCGGACAGGGCGCCGTAGCTCATGGCCGCGGTCTTGAAGCGCTTGACGATGGACTCGGCGCTTTCCACCTCTTCCAGGGGGACGCCTGTCTCAGGATAGTTGAATTCCAGCAGGCTGCGCAGGTGCATGTCGTCGCCGCCTTCCCCTGCCACGGCGGCGGTGTACTGCTTGAACTTACCGTAATCTCCCGTCCACACCGCCTGCTGCAGCAGGTGGATGGTCTGGGGATTGTACAGGTGCTGCTCGGCGGCGGTTCCGCTGCGGAACTTGTGGGTGCCCAGGCTGGGCAGATCCATGTAGATGTCCAGACCCAGGGGGTCGAAGGCCTGGCGGTGGCGGTCCTCCAGATCCTTCTGGATGTCCTGGATGGTGATGCCGCCCACCCGGCTGACGGTGTTGGTGAAGTATTTGTCGATGACATCCGAGCTGATGCCCACGGCCTCGAAGATCTGGCTGCCATGGTAGGACTGGATGGTGGAGATGCCCATTTTGGAGGCGATCTTCACGATGCCCGCCAGCAGCGCCTTGTTGTAGTCATTGACGGCGGCGTAGTAATCCTTTTCCAACAGGCCGTCCTGGATGAGCATGCCGATGCTCTCCTGGGCCAGATAGGGGTTGACGGCGCAGGCGCCATAGCCCAGCAGGGTCGCAAAGTCGTGAACCAATCGGGGCTCGCCGCTTTCCAGGATTAGGGCCATGGCGGTGCGCTTGCGGGTACGCACCAGGTATTTGGACACTGCACCCACTGCCAGCAGGCTGGGGATGGCCACGTGGTATTCGTCGATGTCCCGGTCGGACAGGATTAGGATGTTGGCTCCATCCCGGTAAGCCCGGTCCACATCCACGAACAGCCGGTCAATGGCTTTGTCCAGGTCGGTGTTCTTGTAGTAGCAGATGGAGACGGTGCGCACCTGGAAGCCGGGCACCTTCATGGCCTTGATCTTCAGCAGGTCGGTTTCCGTCAGAATGGGGGAGGGAATCTTCAGCACCTTGCAGTTGTCGGCGGCCTCCTCCAGAAGGTTTCCTTGCGCGCCCACATAGACGGTGGTGGAGGTGACGATCTTCTCCCGCAGAGCATCGATGGGCGGGTTGGTGACCTGGGCGAACATCTGCTTGAAGTATTCAAACAGGGGCGGATGGGTGTGGCTCAGCACCGCCAGGGGGGTGTCGCTGCCCATAGCGCCGGCAGGCTCACCGCCATTTGTGGCCATGGGGAGCATGATGTTGTTCACATCCTCATAGCGGTAGCCGAAGGCCTTCTGCAGCCGCACCAGCTCCTCCTTGGTGTGGGAGGGGATCTTCTGGTTGGGCACCTTTAGGTCGGACAGGCTGACCAGATTCCGATCCAGCCATTCGCCATAGGGCTGGCGGCTGGCGTAGTCGGCCTTCAGCGCATCATCATCCACCAGCTCGCCCTTTACCGTGTCCACCAGCAGCATCTTGCCGGGGCGCAGGCGATCCTTGCGGACGATCTGGTCGGCGGGGATATCCAGCACGCCTACCTCGCTGGACAGGATCAGCCGTCCGTCCTTGGTGATGTAGTAGCGGCTGGGGCGCAGACCGTTGCGATCCAGCACCGCGCCCATGACATCGCCATCGCTGAACAAAATGGAGGCGGGGCCGTCCCAGGGCTCCAGCATGGTGGCATAATACTGGTAGAAGGCCCGCTTCTTGGGATCCATGCTCTGGTTGTTGCTCCAGGGCTCTGGGATGGTGACCATGACGGCCAGGGGCAGATCCATGCCGTTCATCACCATGAATTCCAGGGTGTTATCCAGCATGGCGGAGTCGGAGCCGCCCTGGTTGACGATGGGCAGCACCTTGGTCATATCGTTTTTTAGGTAATTGCTGCCGATGGTCTCCTCCCGGGCCAGCATGGTGTCCACATTGCCCCGAATGGTGTTGATTTCGCCGTTGTGCAGGATGAAGCGGTTGGGATGGGCCCGGTTCCAGCTGGGGGAGGTGTTGGTGGAGAACCGGCTGTGAACCATGCCGATGGCGGATTCATAGTCCCCGTCCTGCAAATCGGGGTAGAACAGCCGCAGCTCCTTGACCAGGAACATGCCCTTGTAGACGATGGTCCGGCTGGACAGGCTGCAAACGTAGCTCTCCTGGTTGGACTGCTCGAACACCCGGCGGGCTACATACAGCCGCCGGTCAAAGGCAATGCCGCTCTCGATCCGGGAGGGCTTGCCTACGAAGGCCTGCCAGATGCTGGGCATACAGGCCCGGGCCTTGTGCCCTAGAACCTCCGGGCAGGTGGGAACCTCCCGCCAGCCCAGGAAAGGAAGGCCCTCTTTTTTGCAGATGATCTCAAACAGCTTCTTCGCCTGGTTGCGCTGCAGCTCTTCCTGAGGGAAGAAGAACATGCCCACGCCGTACTCCCGTTCTTCGCCCAGGGGGATTCCCGCCAGAGCGGCTGCCTTCCGGAAGAATTTGTGGCTGACCTGCAGCAAAATGCCCACGCCGTCGCCGGTTTTGCCCTCGGCGTCCTTACCGGCCCGATGCTCCAGGTGTTCGACGATCTGCAAGGCATCGTCCAGCGTTTGGTGACTTTTGCGTCCTTTGATATCCACGACGGCGCCAATGCCGCAGTTATCGTGTTCAAACCGGGGGTCATACAGTCCCGCAGGTTCCGTTCGCTCTGTAAAATTTTCCATGGCGTTGTCTCCTCTCCCCAAAATCGGGTAAAAAACAGCAAGGCGTTCTTGCATGGGTAGACCACTCCCATGCAAGAACGCCTTTGCTCTCTTGCATACTATATCATAGGACTTCCGTTTTGGCAATAGGATGAAAGCAGATGAAAATTTTTGGATACATCCACCAAAGAATTAGACAGTTTGCCGATTCTTAAGGCAATTTGTCCAGATGGACATTGAGATGGGGGTAGGTCATGGGGATTTCCTGGGCGTCAAAGACATCCTTAACCCGCTGGGTTGCGGCAAAATAGATGTCCCAGTAGTCCGCGCTTTTGACCCAAAGCCGCAGGCTGTAGTCAATGGCACTTTCACCGTAGTTCAAAACCACGGCGCAGGGGGCCGGTTCCAGGAGCACGTTGTCCATGGTTCCGGCCTGTACCAGGGCGTCGATGACCTTCTGGGTGGGGGCGTCGTACCCGGCGGAGACGTTGATCTCCACCCGGCGGGTGCCCAGGACGGTGTAGTTGACCACCTGGGCAGCCACGACCGCGCTGTTTGGCAGGGACACCAACTTGTTGTCCGGAGTGGCCAGCATGGTATAGGTCATGTTGATCTCCCGCACCGTGCCGGACTGCCCGGCGATCTCCACAAAGTCCCCGGAGTGGAACGGATGGGTGTACAGGATGGTAAAGCCGCCAATGACATTGGACACCATGTTTTGCAGCGCCAGGGAAAGGGCCAGTGTCAGCACGCTGGCCAGGGCCACGATACTGGACACGTCGATGCCAAGGGCGGAGGCGGCGATCAGACCCAGCAGGATATACAGCGCGGCCTTGGACAGCGAGGTGATCAGACTGTGAGCGGCTTTTTCCAGGTGGGATTTTTCCAGGGTTTTTTCCAGCAGCCGAATCATGATCCGAATGGCCAGCACGCCGATGACCACAATGACCAGAGCGGAGCAGAACCGCCGAAACAGGGGGCTGTCCAGAAATTTGCTTACCGTTTGCAGCATACGTATCTCTCCTTGCATGAAGTTTCGTGGAACTATTATAGCGGTAGTTGCCGCAATTGGCAAGAGAATTTGCGGGCACGGCCCGCAGCGAATGCGTGGGTCGGCTGGGTGGAATTCGTTACTTCCCAATTTCTGGTAGGATTGCCACTGGCAGTCATGGCAAATCACACACCCTTCCGAGCCGCTTTGCGGCGGCGCTCCGCTCCTAAAAGGGGAGGCGTTGGCTGTTACAATTTACCGCAGTAACGATACCGAGCGATACCCTAGAGTGTAACAAATACCTCCCAGCTGGCGCACGCATTGTCAGCGGCGACTCGCCGCT
>CAYYGF010000108.1:0-7429 GCA_964471315.1 uncultured Oscillospiraceae bacterium
GGGGAGGCTTTGGCTGATGCGTTAAACTACAATTTAGCAAACCAGGTGACGATACCGAGCGGACGGTGCGCCCGCAGGGAATTGGCATCATTATGATTGCCAGTGGCAATCATACCATAATGTAGTAGGGAAGTAACGATATCCTCTGCACCGTGCACGCATTGTCCGCGGCGACTCGCCGCCGATACCGAGCGGGTTAGGGCAACAACGATTCCCTCCGCACCGTGCACGCATTGTCCGCGGCCACTGGCCGCAGCTTAGCCCCACAGGTCGGAGAGCATGGGGATGACCTGCTTTTTCCGGCTCATGACCTTGGGCAGGAAGGCAGTGTTATCCTTGGGCACCACGCCGAAGGCCTGGCGGATGGTGTCGTCGTCGCCAACGTAGAGAATTTGGGTGCCTTCCAGCAGCACATCCGTCAGCATCAGCACCACCAGATCCAGCCCCTTTTTCCTGGCGTGGGTTTCCATCAGCTTCAGAAATTCCTCCCGGCGGCTCAACAGGCTGGGGCTGTCCACACAGGTCAGCTGGGCCACGGCCAGGGAATGCCCCGCGATGTGGAACTCCTTGTAGTCGGTAAACAGAATCTCCTCGGCGGTTTTGTTGCCCACGGAGGCGGAGAAGATTTCCTTGCCCAGCTCGTCCAGGGATACGTTGGCAATCCGGGCCATCCGCTCCGCAGTCCGGATATCCCGGGAGGTGCAGGTGGGGGACTTGAACATGACGGTGTCCGACAGAATCGCCGCCGCCATCATACCGGCCAGCGCCGCCGAGGGCATCAGCCCCCGATCCTGGAACATGCTGGCAATGATGGTGTTGGTGGAGCCAACCGGCTCGTTGCGAACGTAGATGGGGTTGTTGGTCTGGATGTCCGCCAGACGGTGGTGGTCAATGATCTCCAGAATTTCCGCTTCCTCCAGGCCGGGAACGGACTGGGAGGCCTCGTTGTGATCCACCAGCACCACCCGCTTGCGCCGGGGGCGGAGCAGATGGTACCGGGTCAGAATTCCCACGACCTTCTCGTTTTCATCCAGAATGGGATAGCTGGGATGGCGGTATTTCAGCACCGTTTCCCGCACGTCGTCTACCCGCTCGTCCAGATGGAAGCAGACCAGTCCCTCTGTGTTGCAGATCCGGCCCACAGGCGTAGACTGGAAAATCAGCCGGGCGGCCCGGTAGGCGTCGAAGGGGGTGGAAATGATGCAGGTTTTTGTGGGCAGGCTGCGCAGTTCCTCGGAGATCTCCGCCTGGCACAGCACCAGGCAGTTTACATTCAGTTCCAAAGCACGGCGGATCATGTCCGGCTGATGGCCGCACAAAACGATGCTGTCCTTTTTCCGGAACAGCAGATTCTCCCGGCTCTGGGGCAGGGCGATGGTGACCTCTCCCGCAACCGTGTCCGTATTTTCTCCGGCCTCGTTGAGGATTTTTCCTTCCAGCACGGACAGCATGTTGAACAGGGGCACTTCCTCCAGGATACCGGAGGAAATGCCGGACATGTTGTAGCTGGCGATATCCGTCCGGGAAAGAATGCCGAACAGGGTGCCGTCCTCCCGGGCTACGGGCACGGCGGTGATGCCGGGATATTCCTCCAGCTCGTCCCAGGCACGGCTCACGGTCACGCCCGCATTGAGAACGGGAGGTGTGTCAAAATCCAGATCCCGCACCTGGTTAAATAGGTCGCTGATCCGTTTTGGAGGCTGGAAACCGAACCGGTTCAGCACGATGTTGGTTTCGTCAGAAACCCGGCCCAGGCAGGCTGCCTCGTATTCCCGGTCGCCGCAGGCGTTTCGCAGGGCGGTATAGGCAATGGCAGCCACAATGGAATCCGTGTCCGGATTGCGGTGGCCGGTAACGTAGATAGGATCCATAAAATGCACCTCCGGTTTTTTCGTTGACAGTTTGGGAAATGGCGTCAATTGTCAGCCGATACTTCTCCCGCCAGATTTTTTTGGAACAGGGCGGCAATGTCCTCCGGAGCCATTCCCTGGCCGAGGGCCCACATGAGCTTTGTCATGGCGGCCTCGGAGGTCATATCCCGGCCCTGGATGACGCCCAGCTCCAGCAGCTTGCTGCCCACCTGGTAGACCTCCAGGTTGGCGCTGTCGTACAGGCACTGGGTGGTGACCACCACGCTGACGCCGTCCTCCACGCACCGGCGGATGCCCCGCAGCCCCCGGTGGAGCACGTTCATCCCGCCCAGGCCGAAGGCCTCGATGACGATGCCCTTATAGCCCATGGCGGCCAGCATATCGAAAACCGCCGGATTTAACCCCGGGGTCAGCTTCAGCAGAAACACATTCTGGCTGATTTCCGGGCACAGCCGGGCAGAGCCGGAGGGCTGGGGCAGCACCGTTTCGTCCACCACCAGCCCCAGGTTGCTCACCCGGGCGGCATAGCGGGCGTTGACGCTTTCAAAAGCGGAAAACCCCGAGGCCCGCACCTTCACCGCCCGGCAGCCCAGCATCACCTTCCGGTCAAAGGCCAGGAAAACGCCGGGATATCCGGAGGCCGCCATGGCGAAGGCGGTACGCAGATTGTCCGGGCCGTCGGACAGCATGTCCGCCAGGGGTAGCTGAGAGCCGGTGAACACCACCGGAAGATCGATTCCCGGCAGCATAAAGGTCACGGCGGAGGCGGTGTAGGCCATGGTATCCGTGCCGTGGGAGACCACGATGCCGTCAAACCCGTCCCGCCCTTCAAAAATGGCCTGGGCGATGCGCTGCCATTCCTCCGGCCGGATGTTGGAGGAATCCAGGCACATCAGGTCCTGGACGGTGATATCATAGTAAGTCCGGAGCTGTTCCAGCTCCCGCTCCATCACATCCGAGCGGTGGGGCACCAGGCCCTCCCCGCCGGGGACGGAGGCAATGGTGCCGCCGGTGGTCAGCAGAAGAATTTTCTTTTTTTCCATCATCTCTGTGCCTCTCGGGACAGCTTCTTTACAAAGCCTTCCAGCCGGTCAAGGCCGGTTCGCAGGTTTTCGTCGGAACAGCAGTAGGACAGGCGGATGTAGCCATCCGTACCGAAGCAGCTGCCGGGCACCGCGGCCACCCCCGCCTCCCGAATCATCCGGGTGCAGAATTCGGCGCTGTCCAGGCCGAATTGGGAAATTTGGGGGAACACATAGAAGGCCCCCTCCGGTTCCGGGAAGGGCAGCCTCATCTCCCGCAGCCGGGCGCAGACATAGTCCCGGCGCTTCCGGTAGGTTTTCCCCATGGGAGAAGGGTCGGTTTTCAGCGCAGAAAGGGCCGCCTCCTGGACAAAGGTGGGCACGGCGGTGATCTCGGCGGCGCTGAGCAGCAGCAGACGATCCATCACATAGCCGGGGCAGGTCAAGTAGCCCACCCGCCAGCCGGTCATGGCGTAGGGCTTTGAAAAGCTCTGGCAGAGAATCAGCTGGTCAGCAAGGTCGGAATCCAAGCTCAGATCCGGCACCTCCGCGCCGTAGGACAGCTGGCTGTATACGTTGTCGCAGATTACAAAAATCGGCTTTCCCATCACGGCCTGCTTCACATTGGCCAGACTTTCCCGGCTGAATACCACACCGGTTGGGTTGCAGGGGGAATTGAGGACAATGGCCTTGGTTTTGGGGGTAATGGCGACGGCCAGGGCCTCCTGGGTGATCTGAAAGCCGGTTTTTGTCACGTCCAGAGGAACGGTTTTGGCGCCGGCAATGGTGGCGATGGTCTCGTACAGCCCAAAGCCGGGGGTGGGAACAAGGATCTCGTCCCCGGGATTCAGAATGCCAAACAGCGCCGTGAACAGCGCCTGGCAGGCGCCTACGGTGACGAGCACCTCCTCCGGAGCGGTTTCGTGGCCCCGGGCCGTTTCAAAATCCGCCAGGGCCTTGCGCAGCGACGCGGTGCCCTGGTTGGGGGCGTAGTGGGTCTGTCCTGCCGCCAGAGCCGCCGCCGCGGCGGCCTTGATAACCTCCGGGGTGTCGAAGTCCGGCTCGCCGATGGTGAGCTTCACACAGTCCGGGGTTTGATTCGCCAGATTGGTATAGACTCGGATGGCGCTGCGCTTGAGGGAGGACAGGTTCTGATTTAAGGGAATCATAGCATTGTTTCCGCCAATTTCTCAAAGAAACCGGCGCCTTTCCGCAAAATGGTTTCATCAAAATCAAAGGTGTCGGCATGGAGGGCCGGGGTGTTTCCCACTCCCAGGAAGAAGAACAGCCCGGGCAGGTATCGCTGATACCAGGAAAAGTCCTCTGCCGTCATACTGGGCACGTCCAACTCGGCAAAGGGAACCGTCGCCATCACCCGGTCAAACAGCGCCGGGGGATTCATCACCGCCGGATAGCCGTCGGTGCGGTGGACGGCTACGGTGCAGCCGAAAGCCTTCTCCACCTCCCGGCCGATGGCGTCCAGTCCCTGGGCCAGGGAATCGAACACGGAATCCTGGAAGGCCCGCAGGGAGCCCTCCATGTGGGTGTGGGCAGACAAAGCGTTGCGGACGGTGCCGCTTTGGAATTTGCCGAATTTTAGCAGCCGGAAAATTTCCGGGGGCAGGGCTGCCTCCATGGCCATAGCCTTCCGGTAGAAGGATACCCCGGCGGCCAGGGCATCGATTCCCTCTGATGTCTTGGCAATGTGGGCGGATTTTCCGAAGATATCCACATTGACCTCGCAGGAGCGGGCCATCAGCTCGTTTTTCCGGCTGGCGATGACGCCGGGGGCCAAACCGGGCCACAGGTGCAGGCCAAAAATGGCTTTGACCCGGTGGGCTTCAAACACCCCGGTATCGCACAGATCCTTTGCCCCGCCGGAGGTTTCCTCAGCACTCTGAAAGACCAGCAGCACATTATGGGGCAGCGTCGTTTTCTGGCTTAACCGCCGGGCCAGCTCCAGCAGGATGGCCATATGCCCATCATGGCCGCAGGCGTGCATGCACCCGGGGTGCCGGGAGGCATAGGCGGCTCCGGTGCGTTCCACAATGGGCAGCGCGTCGGCGTCCGCCCGGAAGGCAATGGCGCTGTCCCGGCCAAAGTCGAAAAAGGCGCACAGGCTACCGGGCATGGGGGCGAACAGGCGGCAGGAAAGCGGGGACAGAGCGCCGCTTAGGTAAGCAAAGGTCTCGGGCAGCTCCCGATCCAGTTCCGGAATTTGGTGCAGCGCCCGGCGGTCTGCGCGGATATCCATACAAGTCGCCTCCCAAGGAAAAAAGTTTGTATTATTATATCCCGCCGCGTCCCCGGTGTCAATTTCTCTCTTGTGTTTTTGAAAAAAAGATGGTAACATTAAAAATCATATTGCTGTCGGCCTGTTCGGCTGCTTGGTAAATTGTAGTTTAACGCACCAGCCAAAGCCTCTCCTGAAAGGGGAGGTGGGCCGCCGCAAGGCGGCTCGGAAGGGTGTGTGATTTGCGGAGCAAATCATCAAAAAGTTTGTTATCAACAAACTTTTTGAATCACCCCTCAGTCACAGCTTACGCTGTGACAGCTCCCCTTGCAGGGGAGCCTTTACGCCGCCAAACTACAATTTTCTCTCTGATCCGGCACCTTCCCAATTATACTGCAAAGGAGAAACACACTATGAACGCACAGGAAATCATTGAATATATCCGCACCTCGGAGAAAAAGACTCCGGTGAAGGTTTATGTTTGGGAAAAGGATCCCGTTTCCTTCCCCAACTGCCGGGAATTCCCTGCCGGGAGCGGCTGCAAGATTGTATTCGGCGACTGGAAGGATGTTAAGCCCGTGCTGGAAGCCCACGAATTCGATCATGTGGAAGTGGAAAACGGCTGCCGCAACTCCGCCATCCCCCTGCTGGATCTGAAGGATATCCCCGCCCGGATCGAGCCGGGTGCCTACATCCGGGAGCAGGTGGAGATCGGCAAAAACGCCGTCATTATGATGGGCGCGGTCATCAACATCGGCGCGGTGATCGGCGAGGGCACCATGATCGATATGGGCGCGGTGCTGGGCGGCCGGGCCACCGTGGGCAAGAACTGCCACATTGGCGCGGGAGCGGTGCTGGCAGGTGTGGTAGAGCCGGCCTCCGCCACCCCTGTCATTGTGGAGGACAACGTGCTGGTTGGCGCCAACGCTGTGGTCATTGAGGGCTGCCGCATCGGTCACGACGCGGTGGTGGCCGCCGGAGCCGTTGTGGTGGGCGATGTGGCGCCCAACACCGTGGTTGCCGGCTGCCCCGCCCGGGTTATCAAGGTCAAGGACGAGAAAACCGCCGGAAAAACCGCCCTGGTAGACGCCCTGCGGGAACTGTAAGGTTTTTTGCCGCACAAAAAAGAGCCCCATGAATAGGATGGATTGAGCGGCGACGTTCAAAAAATCCAAATTTGGAGGTATTTCTATGTGCGGTAACAACAACGGACTGTGCGGATGCTTCGGCGGCAACAACTGGTGGTGGATCATCATCCTGATCCTGCTGTTCTGCTGCTGCGGCAACAATGGCGGCTGCTTCAACAACGACAACGGCTGCGGCTGCTGCTAAGCCCCAGAGGGGATAAATCCCCCGAAAATACGAAAGCAAACTGCCCGGATGGCTTGCCATCCGGGCAGTCAAATTGATAGAAGCATCCCCATTGTTCGGAAATAGAATGCTGCCCCCGGCTTTTGGAGCCGGGGGCGCTGGATTATTCCGGATAGGTTCTGGGCACCGGGGTGACAATGGGAGTCCCGTCGGGATTCAGCAGGGGCGTCAGCCCTCCGGCGTAGCCGCTGGCCTGCCACAGATAGTTGACACCGGTCTGCTTATCCACCCAAATCTGAAACACCGTCCCAAAGGCGTTTCCCTGGGAGTAGGTCTTTATAAAACGGTCCTCTGTTTTTGCCATAGGTTGCTCCTTTCGGCGGGATAGATCAGTCGGCGCTCTTCACGCCCTCCACGATGCCGTTGGCCATGCCCACCAATCCCTGCATCTCGCTGGGAATGATGATCTTGGTGGCCTTGCCGTCGGCAATGCGCTGCATGGCCTCAATGGATTTCAGCTTAATCACCTGGTCGTTGGGGGCCTTCTGGTTCAGCAGCTCCAGGGAATCGGCCATGGCCTTCTGCACGGCGAGAATCGCCTGGGCTTCGCCGTCAGCCCGGAGAATGGCGGCCTGCTTCTCGGCCTCGGCCTTCAAAATGGCGGCCTCCTTCTCGGCGCTGGCCCGCAGGATAGCGGACTCCTTCTCGCCTTCGGCAATGAGGATGGCGGACTTCTTCTGGCCCTCGGCCTGCAAAATCGCCTGGCGGCGGTCACGCTCGGCCTTCATCTGCTTCTCCATGGAGTTCTGGATGTCCTGGGGCGGCAGGATGTTTTTCAGCTCCACCCGGTTGACCTTGATGCCCCAGGGATCGGTGGCCTCGTCCAGGATGGCCCGCATTTTGGTGTTGACCACATCCCGGCTGGTCAGGGTCTGATCCAGCTCCAGGTCGCCGATGATGTTCCGCAGGGTGGTGGCGGTGAGGGTCTCCAT
>CAYYGF010000109.1:0-7420 GCA_964471315.1 uncultured Oscillospiraceae bacterium
TGCACCCCTCAGTCAGCTTCGCTGACAGCTCCAGGGAGCCTTGGGCAAGCCGCCCTACAGGGGTGTTGTTTCGTCAGATAAAGAACCATGTTTCTGACGAAAGCCGATAAACATATTATATAAGGATATCATATCACACTTTATTGCGCCACGCAATCCCCTTTTTCCGCTGGTGACTCACGCGGATAGCGCTTCCATCGCCGCCTGGATTTGCGGATCCTCCTGCCATGGCAGACTACCGTAGCGGATGGCCTTGGCGGTATCCTCGTCCACCTCTACCGGCACATCCGGGGTAATGCCTACCTCCGCCAGACTGACTCCCTTAGGCGTATAGTATTTCCCCACGGACAGCGCCACGGCAGAGCCATCATCGAAGCGGTAGGTATTTTGGAAGTATCCCTTGCCGCAGGTCTTCTCCCCCACCACCACGGCAGCCTCATATTCGCTGAGAGCGGCGGCAAAAAACTCCGCGGCGGAGTAGGAATCCCCATTCACCAGCACCGCCATAGGCAGCTCCAGGCACTTTTCGTTGGAACGATCCACCTGCTCTTTGCCGTCATAGCGCACCGTACGGAACAGATCTCCCTCCGGCAGCAGGTAATCCAGCACCTCCACCATCTCGCTGGCGTAGCCGCCGGGATTATTCCGCACATCAAAAATCAGCTTTTCCGCTCCCTGGGCAAGCAGCCCCTCGATGGCGGCGATGGTCTCGTCGGCGCATCGCTCGTCAAAATTGGCAATGGTCACCAAGCCCACGCCGTTCTCCAGCAGCTGCCCCTTGGCGACCTCCGTCTGAATGCGCCGCCGCTGTACAGAAAGGGTCAGCTCCTGTCCCTCCCGAAGCAGGGTCATGGACACATTGCTGCCCTCCTCGCCCCGCACCAGATTCCGCACCTCGTCCATGGTCATTTCCCGAACATCTTGATCCGACACGGCGATCAAGATATCACCCGCCAGAATTCCTGCCTCCTGGCCGGGGCCGTCCGGGTTGACCCCCACCACCAGAAAGCCTTCCTCTGCCTGCTGGATGGTGATGCCCACGCCCACAAAGGCGTTCTTCACCTGCTCCATATGCGTCTCATAGCTGCTGGCGGGAATGTAGTAGCTCCACCGGTCGCCGGTAGCCTGAATCATGGCATTGGCGGCGGCATCCTCCAGCTTTGTCAGATCCGCCTCACCCACAAAGCATTCCCCAATCAGCGATTCCAGGTCATCCAGCTTGGAGCTTTCCTGCCGCTGGGTAAATCCCACCGCTCCCAGGGTCACTGCAACGGCCAGCGCCGCCACTAGCACATAGGAGCCAAGTAAATACATTTTCTGTTTCACAAAACCACCTCATGCAAGGATTCCCACAGCCCCGGAGGGCTGTGGGAAAGCGTTGTTATAGAGCCACATAGTTGCAGGGATTGACATACACGCCGTTCAAGGTGATGCCGAAATGCAGATGGTCGCCGGTGGCCGTGCCGGTGGCGCCGGTGGTGCCGATATTCTCCCCGGCGCTGACAATCTGTCCCGCACTGACACAGAAGCTGTTCAAATGCATATAAATGGAGGTAAAGCCATCCCGGTGATCAATTTTGACGTAGTTGCCCGCAGAGCCGTTATAGCCCGCGGCGATGACCACACCCGCCCGAGCAGCCACCACAGGCCAGCCGGTGCCGGTGTCCAGGTCAACGCCCTGGTGATAAGTAGACGCGCCGGAGGTGGGCGCCTTCCGATAGCCGAAGGGGGAGGTGATGGAGGTATAGCTGCACGGCACCACCCATCCGCCGCCACCGCCTGTGCCACCGGAGCCACCGGAGCCGCCGCCACTCACGTCAGCGGGGGTACCGGGGGCCACTGTGGTAGGCGGAACATAGGTGGCCATGTAGGCCTCCCACTCCGCCTGCTTGGCGGCGCTGAACTCCACTTCCTTCTGGGCAATCTGTTGCAGGAATTCCTCGTCCATGGCCTTGAACTCCAGCTCCAGCGCCTCCAGGTCATCCGCCTTTTCCAGCAGCTCCTGGATCAGATCGTCCGCCTCCTGGCGCTTGGCATCCAGTTCCGCCTGGGTATCATCCAGCTCCTGCTTGGCCTCTTCCAAGTCGGCCTTTTCTGTTTCCAATTCACTCTGTGCCTGCACCACATTGTCGGCGGCCTCGCCCAATTCCTTCAAGCGGCGCTTGTCGGAGGTGTTGATCTCCTCCACCATGTTCAGACGATCCAGAAGATCCGAGAAGCTGTTGGCCCGGAACAGAACCTCCCAGTAGGACAGCTCCCCCTCCTCCTCCATGGTGCGCACCCGCACCTTGTTTTCCTCGTTAAGGGTAGCATAGCGGCCCTCGGCGTTGTCCAGCTCGTCCTGCTTGTCCGCGATCAGAACGTTGTATGCCTTGATCTGGTCGTTGATGTTGGTGATCTGGGTATTCAGCAGTTGGACTTCCTGGTCAATCACGCTTTTCTTGGCGATGATGTCCGCGATTTCATTTTCGTTTGCCTCGTACTGCTCCTTGACCTCCGCAATCTTCTCCTGAATCTGCTTCTTTTCTTCCTTCAAAGCATTGATCTGCTTGCGGATCTCGCTGGAGGAGGCAGCGCTGGCCCGGGTGGGCAGCAGGCCCAAAATCAGCGTCAGCAGCATAACCGCCGCCATAATTCCTGCCAGAATGGACACCATACGTTTGCGATTGTTCATAGAATACTCCTTTGCAGCATAAGGGACGGCATACGCGCAGTCAAGTGATGTATGCCAGAGGGTTCACGTAAGTACCGGCGTAGGAAATACCGAAATGCAGATGGGGGCCGGTGGACAGGCCGGTGCTGCCCACATAGCCGATCAGCTGTCCCTGGGACACGGTCTGCCCCGCGGAGACAACATAATGGGTCATATGCATGTAAATGGAGGCAAAGCCGTCCAGATGGTTGATGCTCACATAGTTGCCGGCGCCGCCCGCTTGATAGGAAGCCCTGGTGACCTTACCGGCCCGAGTGGCATAAATGGGGGTTCCCTGGGCGCAGGCCATATCGATGCCGCTGTGCATCCGCTGGGTTCCCAGAACCGGATGCACCCGCATTCCGAAGGGGCTGGTCAGCTTCCAGCCGGACACCGGAGTCACCCAGGTGGCATTGGAGGGGGGATTCTCCCCCTGGAGGGCCAGCTTTGCCAGATACTCGTCATACTTGGCCTCCTCCAGTTCCTTCTCCTTGGCGGCAATCTCCTGCATCAGTTCGTCCTGGAGCACCTCGGACTCGGCCATGAGCAGCTCGTATTCCTCCGCCTTCTTCTCCAGCTCATGGAGCAGCTCGTCGGACTCGGAGCGCTTCTGCGCCAGGGTCTCCTCGTCTGCCGCCAGCTGAACCCGGGTGGCCTCCAGGCTGGACTTTTCGCTTTCCAGGTTCATCTGGGTAGCGCTGACGATGTCCGCCGCAATGCGCATCTGCTCGATGCGCCGCCGGTCGGCCGCATTGATTTCCTCCACCATGGTCAGCCGGTCTAACAGGTCGGTGAAGCTATTGGCCTCAAAGATAACCTGCCAGTAGGTCAGGCTTCCCTTCTCCTCCATCACCCGCACCCGCTCCCGGTGCTGCTCGCTTAAGTCTCGCAGCTCCTCCTTGGCCTTGTCCAGTTCCTCCTGGGTATCGGCGATGAGCTGGCTGTAGGCGGAAATCTGCTGGTTGGTGGTTTCGATTTTGTCGCTTAAAAGGGTCATTTCCTGGTCGATGGCGCTTTTCTGCTCCACCATGGCCTGCATGTCGCTGTAGTTGGCGTCATACTGGCGCTGGATGGCGTTGATCTCCTTCTGAATGGCGGCGTTTTTTTCTTCCAGGGCATCAATCTCCTTCTGAATCTCCGAGGAGGAAGCCGCCTGGGCGCTCATGGGCAGAGCGGAGGCGGTCAGCGCCAAGGCCAGCAGAACGGAGAGGATGCAATTCGCTTGTCTGTTTCTACGCATAGTTGAATGGGTCCTTACTTAAAATATGCCCGGTCAGTCCCGGATCCAATTTCCCGGGAAACGCCCCGGCGAGAAGTGCTCACATTACACGTCCATAAATTTCCGGATGGACGTCCAGCTGCCCACGATGCCGACAAACATGCCGGCCGCGCAGAACACCGCCACCATGGGCAGCAGCAGCTCCTGGAAAGGCACGAAATGGAACAGCTGCAAAGCATCCACGGATGCTACCTTCTGGATCAGCGCGTCGTAGCCCATCCACTCCAGGCCGAAGGCCAGAATCGCGCCCATCATGCCCAGGGTAAAGCCCTCCACCACGAAGGGCAACCGGATAAAGCCGTTGGTGGCGCCCACCATTTTCATAATGGCGATCTCGTCCTTGCGGTCATACATGGCCAGCTTGACGGTGTTGGAAATAATCAGCAGCGACACCACCAGCAGCACCGCGATGACGGCGATGGAGACGATGTGCAGCACGTCCTGGATGGTGGAGAAGCCCTCCGCCAGCTCATAGGCGGCGTTGGTCTTGGCCACGCCGGGCAGCTGCTTGAGCTGCTCATCGGTCTGCTTCATCTTGGTGTTGTCTTCCAGGGTGACCACATACCGGTGGCGCAGGTCAGAGGCCTGCACACCGCTGAAGGCGCTGTCGCCGTCATGGTCGGCGATGAAATCCTCCAGCGCCTCCTCCCGGGAGACGAACCGTGCCTGGAGCACGTTGTCCAGCATATTGATCTTGGTGCCGATGCTCCGGGCCTCGGCATCGGACAGGTCGCTGTCTATGTAGACCAGGATCTCACTGGTCTGGTTCAGCTCCTGTACCATTACGTCCAGGTTATAGGCCAGAGCGGAGAAGCTGCCCACGATAACCAGACAGGCAACCGTGACGCACACGGCGGCGAAGGACATAAATCCGTGGAGGAAAATACCCCGGAAGCCCTCTTTCAGCAGATATCCCAGATTATTCAGCTTCATTGCTCTCGTCCTCCAATCCGTCGTTCACCACAAGGCCCTCGTCAATGGCAATGGTGCGCTTGTGGAACAGCTTGACCAGATTCTGGTCGTGGGTAACCACCAGCATGGTGGTGCCCAGATTGTTGATCTCCTGGAGCAGCGCCATAATTTCAAAGGAGCGCTCGGGATCCAGGTTGCCGGTAGGCTCGTCGGCAATGATGGTAGAGGGATTGTTCACCAACGCCCGGGCGATGGCAAGACGCTGCTGCTCGCCACCGGACATCTCGGTGGGATGGCGGTTCATCTTGCCCTCCAGACCCACCAGCTCCAGCACATAGGGAACCCGTTCCTTGATCTCCTTCTCCTTGGCGCCCACCACCCGCATGGCAAAAGCCACGTTCTCGTAGACGGTCATTTTGTCGATCAAACGGTAATCTTGGAACACCACGCCAACGGTTCGGCGCAGATAGGGAATCTCCCGCTTGCGGATCCGCTCCAGGGAATAACCGTTGACATGGACCGTCCCGGAGGTGGGCTTCAGCTCGCCGGTAATCAGCTTGATGATGGTGGATTTACCGGAACCCGAGGGACCGATCAAAAAGCAGAACTCGCCATCCTCGATCTGCATGGAAACACCGTTGAGCGCCTTGTTGCCCTGCGCGTAGGATTTTATTACATCCGTAAATTGTATCATAGCATTATCTCCTGTTTTTGGGCAGCACCGGACGCATCCGACTCTGCCCGCAGTGTAACCGAATTGTAACACATTGTAAAAGCAATGTCAATCACATTCGGCAAAAAATTGCCCGCATTCAAAGAATTCACAAAATATCCATATTTTTGCCAAAATAAAGTTTTGATTCCCAGGTCTTGTGCCAAGCAGAGCCCGGTCTCCCCACATCTGGTGTCAAAAAACGGAGCCGCTATGAGCGGCCCCGTCATGGACTTACCGGTTCTCCCGGGAGATTAGGTATTTACGCACCATCAGCGCCACCTTGAAGACAATGGCGTGGTCGAACTGGCGCAGATCCAGGCCGGTGAGCTTCTTGATCTTCTCCAACCGGTAAACCAGGGTGTTGCGGTGGACAAACAGCTTGCGGGAGGTCTCGGAGACGTTCAGATTGTTCTCAAAGAACTTGTTGATGGTAAACAGGGTCTCCTGATCCAGGGAGTCAATGGAATTCTTCTTGAATATCTCACCCAGGAAGATCTCGCACAGGGTCGTGGGCAGTTGGTAGATCAGCCGGGCCAGGCCCAGGTTCTCATAGTTGACGATGCTCTTTTCATTGTCGAAGGCCTTGCCCACATCAATGGCGGTCTGGGCGTCCTTATAGGAATCCGCCAGCTCCCGCAGATGTTCCGCCACGGTGCCGATGCCGATAACGGTCTTGATCCGCAGCTCGTTCTTCAGCGTGTCCTCCACGTTCTGAGCGATCTTTTCCAAATCCTCGGAGGTGGTGGTGCCAGTGATCTGCTTGACCACGGCGATGTCCGTCTCGTTGATGGACAGGACAAAGTCTTGCGTCTTGTCCGGGAACATGCCCGCCAGGACATCCATGGTGGCCACGTCGCTGTGACCGATCTGGCGGATCAAGAACACCGCCCGGGGCGCGTCGGTGGCAAAGTGCAGCTCCTTGGCCCGGATGTAAATGTCGCCGGGAAGGATATTATCCATGATAATATTCTTCACAAAGGTGCCCCGGTCGTGCTTTTCCTCGTAGAAGATCTTGGCATCGTTCAGCGCGATGTAGGCCATGGCGCAGTAGCTTCTGGCCGTCTCATCATCGCCGGTGCAGAAAACGGCGTACTCAAAATAGTTGGAGGCGCCCACAATGGCCTTAAAGGTCTTCTGGGCAAAGGTGACCACACTGTCGGATGCGTTGCCCACCTTCAAGGCCGCCTCTGTCCAGCGCTCACCAAGCATGGACATATCCGTACAGGATACCACACAGCCCTCCGTATCGATCACGCCAAAGGTACGGTCGGAGATATCTCTTAATTGGACAATTACGCTCTGAAAAACACTGTTGGACATCTTTCTGTCACTCCTTAGTATCTTGCATAAATGCGCATTTCACAAAATTGCGTTATTATTATACACGGCTTTTGCGCATTTTGCAAGTACCTTTTGACATTTTACTGCAAAAACTCTCATGTTTTTTAGGTAATATTCCAACTAAAATACCCTCTCGCCGGAACTGCTGCGTATCTTTCCCGGCAATTTGACCGTTTTTTATCTTTCCAACGTCTGAATCTGTGCCTGGGTCAGCTCCCGGGTCTGTCCTCTGGGCAAATCCCCCAGACTCAAGCCGCCCTCCTGCCGCCGCTCCAGGTAAACAACCGTCATGTCCCGAGAGGCCATCATCCGGCGAACCTGGTGGTACTTGCCCTCGCAAACCGTAATCAAGCTCTCCCCCGGCCCCAAAGGTTCCAGCTTTGCGGGAAGGCATTTGGTTCCGTCCCGCAGGGTCAGCCCTTCGGCAAAGGCGGCCACGTCAGCCGGCCCCGCTTGGCCCTCATGCCTGGCATAATAGACC
>CAYYGF010000110.1:0-7268 GCA_964471315.1 uncultured Oscillospiraceae bacterium
CCGCCATGGGATTGGTAGCGGCGCTGATGGACAGGGCAATCAGCGTTTCGTCGGTATGCAGCCGGGGATTCCGGTTGCCCAGGTGATCCACCTTCAGGTGCTGAATAGGATCCAGGGCCACAGGGGAGATCAGATGCAGATCGTCCGGCATCCCTCCCAGCCTTTTCAGCGCGTTCAGCAGCAGCGCCGAGGATGCGCCCAGCAGGTCGGTGGTCTTTCCGGTGACGATGGTCCCATCCGGCAGCTCCATAGCCGCGGCAGGGTTGCCCGTCTGCTCCGCGCGGTTCAGCGCCGCCGCCACCACCTGCCGTTCCTCCGGCGCCACGCCTGCTTTCTTCATCAGCAGCTCCAGCTTGCGCACCGCCTCGTCTCCGCCCTTGCCCTGCTTCTGCTCACACAGGGCCACGTAGTAGCGGCGGATGATCTCCTGGCGGGATGCCCGGCAGACCTCCTCATCGTCAATGATGCAGTTGCCCGCCATGTTGACGCCCATATCCGTGGGGGACTTGTAGGGGCAGAAGCCCATGATCTTCTCGAAAATCGCCACCAGCACCGGGAAGGCTTCCACATCCCGGTTATAGTTGACGGTGGTAATCCCGTAGGCCTCCAGATGGAAGGGATCAATCATATTCACATCGTTTAAGTCCGCCGTGGCCGCCTCATAAGCCAGGTTCACCGGGTGGTTCAGAGGTAGGTTCCAGATGGGGAACGTCTCAAATTTGGCGTAGCCTGCCATGCTGCCCCGCTCATGCTCGTGGTACAGCTGGCTTAAGCAGGTGGCCAGCTTGCCGCTGCCGGGGCCTGGGGCCGTGACCACCACCAGAGAGCGGGTGGTCTCGATATACTCGTTTTTGCCGAAGCCTTCCGCGCTGACAATGTGGGCCGTATCGGAAGGGTAGCCCGCAATCTCATAATGGTGGTACACCCGAATGCCCATTCCCTCCAGCCGGGCCTGGAAGGCCTTGGCCAGCGCCTGCCCATGGAATCGGGTCAGCACCACGCTGGACACATACAGTCCGAACCCCCGGAACACATCCACCAGCCGGATCACATCCCGGTCATAGGTGATGCCCAGGTCACCCCGGATTTTGTTTTTCTCAATGTCGTCAGCGTTGATGGCAATGACCATCTCTACCTGATCCTTCAGCTGCAGCAGCATCCGCAGCTTGCTGTCCGGCTGGAAGCCCGGGAGCACCCGGGATGCATGATTGTCGTCATACAGCTTGCCACCGAATTCCAAATACAGCTTGCCCCCGAATTTCGCGATCCGCTCCCGGATATGGGCCGACTGGGTCTGCAAATACTTATCATTATCAAAAGCTGCCTGAACCATTTCCCTCGCCTCTTTCTTCAAAATCACTCTGAACTATTGTACAGGATGCAGCGCAAAATAGCAAGAAATTTGACAAGGAAATTCCCCCGAAAAATGCCGCTATCGTGTCGGCAGCTTTTGCTTTCTCCCCGGCATTGCATTATGATTAGGAAAATCAGCGGCGGTTATCTTCTGCCCCCCAATCGTGCAAAATAGCCGCAGCGAGACCGCTGCGGCTGCTGCTTTTGAAAATCCTGCGGAAAATGACGCTTTTTCTTGTGTTCTCCATTTCCCCGTGATATAATGAGGCCATCTTTTTTTGGAGGTGTATCTATGGAGTTTCGCGTCAACCATCCCATTCTGTTTCTCATGGTGGGCTTTCTGGTGGCCGTGGTGCTGGCCCAGTCGGTGTACTTCCTGGTCAAGGCACTGAAGCGCAGCAAACAGCTGGGCATGGATCCGGCCAAAATCCGCAAAACCATCAAAACCGCCGCCCTGTTCACCATTGCCCCGGCGGTGTCCATTGTTATCAGCGTCATCGCCCTGAGCAAAAGCCTGGGTCTGCCCCTGCCCTGGCTGCGGTTAAGCGTGGTAGGCTCGCTGAGCTACGAGGCCATCGCCGCGGAAAACGCCGTCAGCGCCATGGGCCTGACATTGGGCAAGATCGACAGCCTCACCGCCCAGCAGTTCGTCAACATCGCCCTGGTGATGACCATTTCCATCATGCTGGGCATCTGGCTGGTGCCCGCCATCGGCAAAAAACTGCTGGGCGGCATGGAAGCTCTGGAAAACCGGGACAAAAAATGGGCGGACATCTTCCAGAACGCCATGTTTATCGGCATGATCTCCGCTTTCCTGGGCTATGTATTCTGCGACTTCTCCCGGCTGTGGATTCCCGGGGACTACAGCCCCACCTCCGGTCTGGTGCCGGTCTGCGTCATGGCGGTGTCCGCCCTGGTGATGCTGGTGTGCGGACTGCTGATGAAGAAATTCAAATGGGCCTGGGTGAACGACTACGCCCTGCCCTTGTCCCTGGTTCTGGGCATGGCCAGCGCCATTCCCATCACCGCCTGGCTGGGTTAAGGAGGTGCCTTCCATGAAACAACAACTGAGCTATATCGATTCCGTCCACCGGGCCGGACGGATCTGGAACCTGTCCGTCATGGTACTGCTGCTGGCCTTTCCCTTGAGCGTCGCTGCCATTTTCGGTGCCGCCCCGGACTGGGGCGCCCTGGGCATGGGCTTGCTTGCCACCGCCCCCATGTACTGGGCGGTAGGCGCCATTGAAACCGTCACCTTCGTCCCCATGCTGGGCGCCGGAGGCTCTTACTTAAGCTTCGTCACCGGAAACATCTCCAACCTGAAGTTGCCCTGCGCCATCAACGCCCTGGAGCAAAACGGCGTCAGCGCCAACTCCGAGGAAGGGGAGGTCATCTCCACCATCGCCATCGCCACCTCTTCCATCGTCACCACCGTCATCATTCTCATCGGCGTCATCTGCATTGTCCCTCTGACCCCCATTTTGGAGGCCCCCATTCTGGCCCCCGCCTTTGAGCAGATGCTCCCCGCCCTGTTCGGCGGCCTGGGGGTTGCCTTCGTCAGCAAGAACTGGAAAATCGCCATCGCCCCGGTTTTGCTGATGCTGGTGCTGTTCATTTTCGTCCCCGCCTTGAACGCGGGCACCGTAGGCATCATGGTTCCGGTGAGCGTCCTGTTCACCATCGCCGTGTCCCGAATTTTGTACCGAAAAGGAGTGCTTTGATATGATCGGTTATCTTCTGCTGTGCCTGCTGGCCCTGTTTGTCGCCGTCATTGTGGTTCGCACCCTTTGTTTCACTCCCAAGCCCCAGCCCCAACATTCCAGCGAGGCCGTCCGCTTTGACCGGGATGCCGCCGTGGATTCCTTGGCCCAGCTGGTGCGCTGCAAAACCGTGTCCTACAATGACCCCTCCCTGGAAGATGACGGGGAATTTGACAAGCTGATCTCCCTGTTGCCCGGCCTATACCCCCGGGTGTTCGATGTCTGCTCTGTGCAGCAGCTTCCCGGACGGGGCCTGCTGCTGCGTTGGCCCGGCAAGGCCCCCGGCGACCCGGCGGTACTAATGGCCCACTACGATGTGGTTCCCGTCAACGAGGCGAATTGGGAGAAGCCCCCCTTCGCCGGGATTCTGGAGGACGGAGTGCTCTGGGGCCGAGGCACCCTGGACACCAAGGTGACCTTCAACGGCATCCTCAGCGCCGCCAACTATCTGATTGGCCAGAACTACCAGCCGGAAAAGGACATCTATTTTGCCTTCTCCGGCGGCGAGGAGGTCAACGGCCCCGGCGCGCCCAACATCGTGCAGTATTTCATCGACCACCAGATCACCCCCGCCATCGTGGTGGACGAGGGCGGCGCGGTGGTGGAAAATGTGTTCCCCGGCGTCCAGCAGCCCTGCGGCCTCATTGGCATCGCGGAAAAGGGTCTGATGAACGTCCAGTTCCGGGCCGTCTCCGCCGGCGGCCACGCCTCCGCTCCCAAGCCTCACACACCGGTGGGTGTGCTGGCAAAGGCCTGTAAGCGCTTGGAGGATCATCCCTTCAAAGCCCACATGGACGGCCCCGCCGCCCAGATGTTCGACACCTTGGGCCGGTACTCCACTTTGCTATACCGGGTGATCTTCGCCAACCTTTGGTGCTTTGGCTGGATCATTGATCTGCTGGGCAGAAAAAAAGGCGGTGACATGAATGCCCTGGAGCGCACCACCGTGGCCTTCACCCAGATGGAGGGCAGTTCCGCCCGGAACGTCATCCCCCCGGAGGCAAAAATGGTTGCCAACATGCGCTTAAATCCCAAGGACAACGTTTCCTCCGCGCTGGACTATCTGACAAAAACCGTCCACGATCCGGAAGTGGAGATCCGCATTCTGGAATCCTTCGAGCCAAGCCCCATTTCCGAAATCGACTGTCCCGCCTGGGATAAGGTTGCTTCTGCCGTGGCAGGAACCTGGCCCGGCTGCATCGTCTCACCTTATCTGATGGTGCAGTGCTCCGACTCCCGGCATTACGGAAAAATTTCCAACCACGTCTACCGTTTCTCCGCCATGGACTTAAGCGCCGAGGAACGGGCCACCCTCCATGGAAACAACGAGCGTATCCGGGTAGAAACCGTGGGAAAAGCCGTGGAATTCTTTATCCGCCTTATGAAGCAGCTGTAAGCACACGTTTCCTTCCGTGCCGCATTCACCAGCGTATCTTTTTCCCCATTTTGTCCCATACTAACGGAAACCGCTTCCCCGGCGGTTTCCGTTTTTTGTGAAAGGAAGGTGACCCTATGGATTATTCCGAATTGCCAGTAGGCTTTGCCATGGCCCTGGCCCGGAACGAACCGGCCCTGCTGCGCTACAGCGCGCTTTCGCCGTCCCAGAAAAGCGCCATTCTGGCCCAGGCCCACGCCGCCCGCTCCGAGGAAGAAATGCACCGTCTGGTGGCCCAGCTTGGAAACAGCGGCACTTTGGAGTAGACAATTTCCCTTTCCGGTACTATAATGAATCCCAAATCACACAGGGAGGGATCCGTTGTGTTCCGGGAAATGCGAAGAAAAAAGCAGCAGCTGCCCCTTGAGGACTGCATTGCCCTGCTGAAAAATGAGCCACGGGGTGTTCTGTCGGTGCTGGGCGATGATGGCTACCCCTACGGTGTCCCCATGGACTTCTGGTACAACGAAGCCAATGGCTGTCTTTATTTCCACTGCGCCCGACAGGGGCATAAGCTCGACGCGGTGAAAGCCTGGGAGAAAGCGTCCTTCTGCGTCATAGACCAGGGCACCCGCCAGGGCGGAGACTGGCCCCTGCATTTTCAAAGCGTCATCGTCTTTGGCCGCATCCATCTGGTGGAGGACGAAGCGGAAGCTCTGGCCGCTGTCCGGCGCCTGGGGGAAAAATTCACCTCGGATGCCGCCTACCTGGACGACGAGATCGCCAGGGCCCGCAGCCGCCTGCAATGCCTGGTTCTGATCCCAGAGCACATCACCGGCAAGTCCGTCAAGGAATCCTAACACCCGCAAAACAGCCGTGCGCACGTTTTTGTGCGCACGGCTTTGCCATAGCCTTATTTCGGCACAATGCCGTTAGCCAGCGCCCCTGTGAAGGTAAACCGATAGCTGACGCAGTCCTCCTTCGGCTCTTGCGTCAGCTCCAGCCTCGTAAAGTAGCAGTATCGAATGCCCCAGATGGGATGCTCCAGATTGCCGGGGGTCGTCTCCTCCATATGCGCCGCCAGCTTCTTGAACTGGTTGAAAGCCCCGTCGCCGTAGAACACCCCGCTGCCGGTGATGACCCGCTTTCGTTCACTCATCCCATCAAAGTAGGCCACCCCATTCTCGGTAATATATTGCGGATCCCGGGTGCAGATTTCCTGATAGGTATGGGGGTTCTGGGGCCAGACAAAGGTCTTGTAGCTGAGAAAATCCAATTACGCCGTCACCTCCTCCCGGCTCAGCGCGAATCCCCGCCGGATCCGCCGCAGTCCCTGTTTGGTAAATTCCCGCCGGACGCTTGTCCAGCGGCAGCCGGAATAGAGCTGGGTCTTTTGATCCGTCACAAGCTTCAGCCGGAACGGCCCATCCGGCTCCGCCGTTTCCGGCGATCCCGCCGGAATCAGCTCCTCCAGGTACAGCGCTCTTTCCTGCTTCCCCAGATGACTGCCCAGCGGCGCCGCCTCGCCCATGGCGTACTCCGCCGTGGCCCCCGTCTGCTCCTCGTCGGTGAAGGCCACCGTATAACGCTGGAGCCGGTCGTTGATGTAAACATAGAAGCCCGGCCAGATCTTGCAGTCATCCGTCTCCGTCACCCCGGTAAAGGTAGCCAGCACCTCCACCACATAGACCTGGGCAACGCCGTCATAGCGGCACCCATTCTGAACGCAGACCGCTCCGGACCAGCGCAGCATTTCCGTCGCCCGCAGCGCGTCCACCTCGCAGGCCGTGCCGCCCTTGGAGGCAGGCGCGAGAATGCTTACCCCCAGGGTCACCGTCAGATTGGCCCTGTCCACCTTCTCAATGTGAACCGCCGCCACCGTATCCGAGATTCGGGGCACCTTCTGTCCCGGGTACGCCACATCCGCCGTGAAGCCCGCTTCCCGCAGCACCTGCAGCACCAGCTCTAGGATTGAGTACCCCATGTGTCATTCACTCCCTTTTCCACGCACAGCCCCCATTGGTACAGCGCCTGTCCGCCGAAGTAATACGCCTCCACCCGCCGAAACAGGTAGGTCTTCTCCCCCAGGGAGAGGATGTCCCCCTCTCGGACACCCCCATCCACCGGGCCGATATAGGCGTACTGCCCCCGGGAGATTTCTCCCAGGGGTGTGGCCTCACTTTCCATACTCTGCCAGCTTTTGGAGTTCACCGCCCGGAAAAATCCCCGGATGGTTTTCTGTTCCTCGCCGCTGGTAATCAGAAGCTCCGTGCCGTATTGGCTTAGGATTCTTTCCACGGTGTTTTTCATCTCAAACCCCCATAAAGGCGAAGCGATCCTTCAGATACGGCCCCATCAGCACCTGGGCCTGCTGCCGCAGCTCCCTGGCTCCCATATCCTGGTTGCCCTTCTTCACCGTCAAATCCCCCGCCCGGAATTCTTGAACATCCATCTCCGACTCGGCGCAGCTCAGTCCCGCCAGTGCGTTCAGACTGGCCGCCATCACAAACGCCTCCTTGCAGTTCTCGGGAGAGATCCCATCCTTCAGTCTGGCCGTCAGAACCGAGACCGCAGCCGCGCACAACAGCTTCAGCAGCTCCGTCTGCGTCTCGGTCAATGTCCCTGCCAGCAGCGCCGCCTGGGCAAAAACCTCCTCCGTCAGCGTCATACGTTCAGCACCTTCACCGCGCCGTCGCAGATCTTGCCAAAGCCGGAGATGGAGGTAATGGCCGCCCGCTCCAGCTGGCGGTCGATGAGCTTGTCATACTCCACCAGAACAT
>CAYYGF010000111.1:0-7126 GCA_964471315.1 uncultured Oscillospiraceae bacterium
ACCTCTTCCGTCAGCCCTTTGGGCTGACACCTTCCCCAAAGGGGAAGGCTTTGGCAGGTGCGCTAAACTACAATTTCGCACATCAACACCATGGGAACGACACCGAGCGGTACCCAATGGTGTAACGACTATTGCTCAGCCTGCGTACGCATTGTCCGCCGCCACTCGCCGCCGATACCGAGCGGTACCCAATGGTGTGACGATGATATCCCAGCTAGCGCACGCATTGTCAGCGGCGACTCGCCGCCGCGCCGCATTAGTGGGCAAATTGGCTTTCGTAGAGCTGGGCGTAGAAGCCCCGCTTTGCCAGCAGTTCCTCGTGGCTGCCCTGCTCCACGATGTGGCCGTCCCGCATCACCAGAATCACATCCGCTTCCCGGATGGTGGACAGCCGGTGGGCCACAATGAAGGAGGTGCGCCCCTGCATCATGGTGTCGAAAGCCTTCTGAATTTTGATCTCCGTCCGGGTGTCGATGGAGGAGGTGGCCTCATCCAGGAACAGCATGGGCGGCAGACACAGCATCACCCGGGCGATGCACAGCAGCTGCTTCTGCCCTTGAGACAGATTGCCGCCGTTTTCCGAGATCACCGTGTCATAGCCCTGAGGCAGGCGGCGGATAAAGCTGTGGGCGTGGGCCTGCTTGGCGGCAGCAACGATTTCTGCCTCCGTGGCATTGGGCTTGCCCATGGCGATGTTGTCCCGGATCGTGCCGGAGCGCAGCCAGGTATCCTGGAGCACCATGCCCACACACCGGCGCAGCTCCCCCCGGTTCATATCCCGGGTGTTCACCCCGTCCAGGCGGATTTCCCCTCCGTCCGGGTCGTAGAAGCGCATCAGCAGGTTAATAAAGGTGGTCTTGCCGCAGCCGGTGGGGCCGACGATGGCAATGCGCTGGCCGGGCTTGACGGACAGGTTGAAGTCCCCGATGAGGGGCTTTTCCGGGACATAGGAGAATTTCAGATCCCGGATTTCCACACCGCCCTGTACCGTCTGCGGCCGCTGGGGATGCTCCGGCTCCGGGGTTCTGGCGGGAGCCTCGATCAACTCGAACACCCGGGCGGAACAGGCCAGGGCGTTCTGCAGCTCCGTGACCACGCCGGAAATCTCATTGAAAGGCTTGGTGTACTGGTTGGCATAGTTGAGGAAGCTGGTCAGATTGCCCACGGAGATGCCCCCGGCAATGGCAATCAGCGCGCCGCTCAGTCCCACCCCCGCGTACACCACGGAATTGACGAACCGGGTGCAGGGGTTGACCAGGGAGGAAAAGAAGATCGCCCGGAGGGAGGCCTTTTGGAGCCGGTCGTTGATCTCATCGAACTGCTCCAGGGAGGCCTTCTCGTGGCCAAAGGCCTGCACCACCTTAATAGCGCCAATGGTTTCGTCAATCAGCCCGGTTTGTTCCCCCCGGGTGGTGGTTTGCAGCTTAAACATAGAGTAGGTTCGGGTGGCAATGAAATTCGCCACCACCAGGGAAAGCGGGGTGATGCACACCACCACCAGCGCGATGCCCCAATGGATGCGCACCATAAACACCAGGGTGCCCAAAATGGTCATAATCCCGGTAAACAGCTGGGTAAAGCCCATGAGCAGGCCGTCGGCAAAGGTGTCCACATCGGCAATCACCCGGCTGACCAAATCGCCCTGGGGATGGCTGTCCAGATAGCGCAGCGGGAGCACCTGGATGTGGCGGAAAGCCTCGTTGCGGATGTCCCGGGTCACCTGGAAGGTCATCCGGTTGCAAAGCTCGCTCATGAGCCACTGGGCAAAGGCGGCGCTCACCGCGCACACCACCACCCGCCGCAGGTAGACCGCCATCTGCGGAAAATCCACCCGGCCGGCATCCACGATGCAGTCGATGGCGCTGCCAACCAGGATGGGGATATACAGCGTCATGACCACATTCACCGTAGCAAGCACGATGGCCGCAATCAAGGTTGGCCAGTAGCGGTGGATCCGCAGCAGTACCTTTTTCAGCGTGGCAAGTTGGTTATGCATCTTCCGCCGCCTCCTTTGGGAACTGGGAATAGTAGATTTCCTGGTACACCGGGCAGGCTTCCAGCAGCTCGGCGTGGGTGCCCTTCCCTACCAGCTCCCCGTCGTCCAGCACCAGGATTTCGTCGGCGTAACGCACGGAGGCGGCCCGCTGGGAGACAATCAAGGTGGTGGGAGGATGCTCCATGCGCCGGATGGCCATGCGCAGATTGGCGTCGGTGGCGTAGTCCAACGCGGAAGCGCTGTCGTCCAGGATCAGAATCCGGGGCTTTCGCACCAGAGCCCGGGCGATGGTCAGCCGCTGGCGCTGGCCGCCGGAGAAATTCACGCCCCCCTGCTCCACGGGTGCGTCCAGCTCCCCTTCCTTATTCTTCACCACTTCCCTGGCCTGGGCCGTTTCCAGGGCTGCCCAGAGCTGGTCGTCGGTGGCGTTTTCATTGCCCCACAGAAGGTTTTGGCGGATGGTGCCCTTGAACAGCACCGCCTTTTGGGGGACAATGCCGATTTTTGCCCGGAGAGAATCCATATCATATTCGCTTACGTCCACGCCGTCCAGCAGCACCTGACCCGCCGCCGCGTCATAGAGCCTGGGAATCAAGTTCACCAGGGTGGTCTTGCCGGAGCCGGTGCCGCCGATGATGCCCACGGTCTGGCCCGGCCGGGCGGTGAAGGAAATGTGCTCCAGGGAGGGCTGCCCTGCCCCGGCGTACTGGGCGGTGACATCCCGGAATTCCACCCGGCCTTCCAGCGTCTGCGCGGAACGGCTGCCGTTTTCCTGGGTGCTTTCCAGCGCCAGCACATTGGCCACCCGGCCCGCGCAGGCGAAGGCCTTGGTCATGGTGATGATCAGGTTCGCCATTTTGATCAGCTCCACCAGGATCTGGGACATGTAGTTATACAGGGCGATCACCAGGCCCTGGGTGAGGATGCCGCTTTGCACCTGCAAGGCACCAATACGCACCAGCAGCACCACCGCCAGATTGATGACCACATAGGTCACCGGGTTCATCAAGGCGGAAATCCGTCCGGCGGAGAGCTGCCGCTGGGTCAGCTGCTGGGTCTGGCCCTCGAAAGCAGTGATTTCCGTGTCCTCCATACAGAAGGCCCGCAGCACCCGAACACCAGCCAGGTTCTGCCGGGTGGCGGAGGTGACGCCGTCCAGGGAGGACTGTACCCGCTTATACATGGGCATGGTAATCAGCATAATGCCGAATACAATCACACACAGCACCGGGATGACCCCCAAAAACACCAGAGCGGACTTGAAATCAATGGTAAAGGCCATCACCATGGCGCCAAACACCACAAAAGGCGACCGCAGCAGCAGCCGCAATGTCAAATTGACGCCGTTCTGCACTTGATTGATGTCCGAGGTCATGCGGGTGATCATGGTGGAGGTTCCCAGCTGGTCGATCTGGCTGTAGCTCAAGCCCAGGATGTGCGCCAACACCGCGTGACGCAGCCGGGTGGAAAACCCGACGGCCGCCTTGGCGGAGAAATACTGGGCGGTCACCGATGCCAGCAGGCCCACAATGCCCAGCGCGATCATCACCAGGCACATTTTCACCACATAGAGCGTATCTCCCTGGGCAATGCCCCTGTCCACAAGGCTGGCAACCACCAAAGGGACAAACAGTTCAAATACCGCCTCCAGCAACTTGAACAGCGGCCCCATAACGCATTGCTTTTCATAGCCGCGCATATACTTCAAGAGTTTTTTCAAACCAACCACCTCCCCAAATCTGACAGGATTATATCATCCCGCAAAGAGGAATTCAATATGAAATGCCAGAAAAACCGTTTTCTTTAGCCGGTGTATTGCTCCAGCTTTTCAATTGCCAGGCGTTTGCGGTCGTGAAAGGAAAGCTCCCTGGGCGCGATGCGATTTTCCTTCGGGCACCGGGGCTGGTCTATTTCTATATCAGTATCTATTTCTTTTTCTGTTTCTATTTCTATATCTGCATCCATCCCTATAGGGAGGCTTTGGGAGGGTATAGGAACCCTATCCCCTCCCCATCGCTTCTGGGCACCCTGCTGCCCCTTTTCCACTGCCATCCGATAGGAATGAACGGAATCCTCAATGGAGGGCTTCATGGCAAGAAACAGCGCGTTTGCCAGGGGCTCCAGTCCCTCCGGCAGCTGACCGGAGTCGGCATAGGCGAACGCCGCTTTCAGCGCTGTCCCGGCACTTGCCTCCGGTACCGCGTCCACCATGGGCTTCAGATTGAGGTTCATCCGGAACCAGAAAGGTCTGCCTGTTCTCTTTCTCTTCATTGCACTTCTCCCTTTCTTTTTTGCAGGCGAGCGAAACGCTGCCTGTGTCGATAAAGAAAGGATAGCACAATTTGCACCGGATTGCTGTCGTTTTTTGTAGGAATGTGAAACTTTTTTCTCGACGAAACCAGCCTAAATCTATCGAATTTGCAAACATTTGGAACTATTATACGACAATTTCGCTCAGACGGTCATCGCAGGCAAAAGAAAACAGCCAGTTCCCAATGAAACTGACCGTTTTGTGTTGTGTACAGTTTAAATGTATGGCAACTGATACCCCAAGTGTCGAGATTCGCTGCATTCTGATTCCCTTCTGGAATCAGGTGTTGCCGCCGTCCAGCCGCCGGCAAGCAACTGTCCACCGGACAGTTGCATGGAATTGTTCAAATCTCTCATTAGAAAATGAAAACCGAAAGAGCAGATGCCCTTTCGGTTTTCATGGTCCGAGTGTCGAGATTCGAACTCGAGGCCTCTTGAACCCCATTCAAGCGCGATACCAAACTTCGCCACACCCGGATATTTTGTTTGCCGCTCTCTTGACGGCTTTGATATGATACCACAGATTCATAGAAAATGCAAGTATTTTTTTCGTTTTTTTCAAAAATATTTTATCCTATTTTTGCCTTGCCCATGATAGCGATTCACAGCAAAAATCGCCATGATTGAAACAAAGATCGGAATGATTGGATCGCATTCCCTTCGCCGCAGCAACGGGTGCGCTTTGCATTGTCTGCGGTACAGCAGCACACTTGCCGGATGAAAATAGCCGAATACATACCGTTTTGGCAACACCGCGTAATAAGAACTGCGGGCTTCGGCAGATCTTCCCCATTACGCGGTGCTGCCAGAAAACAGAACCGTGATATGAAACCACATCCGTCACCGAGGATGTTATGCTTTCTTTGGCTTATTGAAAAAGATTCCCGAGCCGGACAGGCAAATTTTCTCCGGATTGCTTTCCTGTGCCGCCTCCGCCGTTAAGCTCATCAGATTTCTGGTGGCGCTGACAATGTGAACCTTGACAATGACAGTTTCTCCGGGCAAAAGCGGTCGGTGAAATTCCACCCCCAATTGCACCGTTGGTGCTGTGGCTCCGTCCGGGGTCAGGCAATGCGAAACAAACCCCATCGCTTGATCCAGGATCGCGGCGCATAAGCCGCCGTGGAGCGTACCTGCGGAATTGCGCATCCACGGCTCCGTATGACAGGACATCACAAAATCCCCGCCCTCCGGGTCATAGCGCAAAAGCTGAAAACACATCTGATCCCCAACGGCGCCGGGAGCCAGCTCCGAAATCTCCGCAATGCGGCGGCGTACCAGCGCGCCAAGATCATTCTCCCCGCTCACTGCTGACGACCTTTCCGATATTCCACAGGTGGGCAACGGACTTCTCCGCCGCTTTTTTCTCTTCCTCGTTGTTGTACTCCACGTAGACGGTATGGGCGCTGCAATCGGCGCACTCCACCTGGACACACCAGCCGCCCTCGTGCATCAGCATTCCGGCGCCCCGGCAAATGGGGCATTCTTCCAGCAGAATCATTTCATCCATTTTTGTTCCTCCTGTTATCTGAATACTTCTTCACTTTCGTTCAAAATCTCCATCCGGCAGCAGCGGACAAAATCCGGCGACAGCTCCGGTAAGTTTTTCCGGATCGCCGCCACAAGCTGCATGGGATTCAGCGCGGGGTTCTGGCAGTGAACCAGCGCGTCGATCCTCAACTCTGTTTCCCTTTCCGCCCCAAGGGACATCCGGCGCAGAAGCGGGATGATATCCTGCTCCGAAACGCCGTTCTTTCCCTTTTTCTCCACGGTCAGATTTTCCCGGGAGAACAGGTTTTTTATTTTTTCTATAGCCTTTGGCGGAATCCCTTCATCATATTCCAGGGTCAGGCGGCATTGCAGCAGGGCCAGATTCTTCAGCTTCTCCCCGCCGTCGTACACCTGTAAGACCCGTACGCCCTCCACCAGCTTTTCATTCAGCCGGTCACAAATCGCTCCATAGTCCGGTATCTCCCCTTCCAGGGAAAAGTCCAGGAGTTCACAATGACTTTCCATGCCCAGGCTCAGCGGCAACGCAATGGATACCGATGGCCGGGGATTGAAGCCCTGGGTATGGGTCAAAGGCAACCCCGCCCGCTTGAAGGCCCGCTGGAACAGCCGCATCAAATCCAGATGGGAAATATACGCGGCGTTTCCCGTCTTTTCAAACAGCGCTCTAAGCATCGCAGGCCACCTCCTGAAGCAGCCGGTTGGCGCCGCAGCCGGCACAGCCATGGCGGCAGTCCGGCGTGACCAGGCCTGCATAGGCCCGGTGCCGCTCCCGCAGCAGGAATTTCTTGCTCACGCCCACATCGATGGTATCCCAGGGAAGCAGCTCATCTTCCCCATAGCCCCGGGTGGTATAGAAGGACTCGTCCACGCCGCAGGCCCGGAAGGCGTCAAACCACTTGGCGTAGTTGAAATATTCGTCCCAGCCGTCCAGCCGGGCACCGCTGGCAACGGCCGCTTCCAGCACCGGGCCAAGACGGCGGTCGCCCCGGGCAAACACCGCCTCCAGGCGGCTTAAATCCGGACTGTGGTAATCGTATTCGATGGATTTGGAATAGAAATGGGACTTCAGCAGCTTACACCGGCGCAGGTATTCCTGGGGTGTGATCTGCTTTTCCCACTGGAAAGGCGTGTGAGGCTTGGGTACAAAATAAGCCGTGGCCACATGGACCCGCAGCCCCCGCTTTTTGTTCACGGCGTTTTCCTTCCATGCCTGGATGATCTTATAGACCAATTCCGCGATTCCCAGTACGTCCTCGTCCGTCTCAGTGGGCAGGCCCAGCATGAAATACAGCTTCACGCTGTTCCACC